>CAMWUZ010000235.1 GCA_947177595.1 uncultured Porphyromonadaceae bacterium
TTAAAGAACTCCTTCATCTATGACCCAGGAAAAAAAATCCCTCAGCGTTCCTTACATTCCCGAACTTGACTCCCTTAATCTTGAGCAGGTCGCATCTATTCTTGATGAAAAAGGTGTCCGCAGAACCGTGGACTGCCTTAATTGGAAAGAGCAGTACCCCTATCATCCTCTCACTGCATTTTCTATAGCGCACTCCGATACCTGTATCTATATTGACTTCTTTGTGCGATGCAACTACCTTAGAGCTGTCAATTATAAGAATAATTCTGATGTATATCAGGATAGCTGCGTGGAATTTTTCGTCGCTCCCCATGGCACAGCACCCTACTATAACTTTGAATTCAACTGTATAGGCACAATCCACGCAGCAAAACGCATGGACCGTCATAGCGGAGAACTTCTTTCTGATGAACAGCTCAACACAGTCCGTCGCCTTGCATCTTGCGGCACTCGTCCCTTTAATGAACTGGAGGGAATGTTTTCATGGAATCTTGTCGTGGCTATACCGCTCAATCTCATTGGACTGAAGTATGAAGGAAATCCGATCACCCTTCATGGCAATTTCTACAAATGTGCCGATGCCACTTCCGATCCCCACTACCTCTCGTGGTCTCCGATTGACACACCCAATCCCGACTTCCACCGCCCTGAATTCTTCGGCACCATCACCCTCGAATAATTCCCCCTGTTCCATACACTATCGGTGGCGGGCATTGCAGGCAATGTCCGCCACTTATATATTACCTAAATTTTTATAAGCAAGAACTATTTCTAATAACGGGATGTTATATATGTGAATCACGATTATGCAACGGCTCAAAGTCAATGATGATGATCTGTTTTTGCATATCAACCCTAACAAAAAACTTCTAACATCATCTAATTAAAACTATTATGTCTTACAAAATTGACGAAATTGAAGGTATTGGCTCTGCTTATGCTGAAAAACTTGAAGCCGTTGGAGTAAAAACCACTGAAGCTCTTCTTGACAGAGCTGAAACTAAAAAAGGACGTGAAAAGCTCGCTGAGGAAACTGGTATTTCAGAAAAATTAATCCTCAAATGGGCTAATCATGCAGACCTTTTCCGAATAAAAGGTATTGCCGGACAGTTTGCAGAACTTCTTGAAGCTGCAGGCGTTGATACCGTTAAAGAACTTCGTCATCGTGTACCAGCAAACCTGCACGCTAAACTTGTGGAAGTTAATGAAGCTAAGAATCTGTGCAACAGAGTACCCGCTGAAAGCGAAATCGCCAAAATGGTTGAGCAGGCTAAGGAAATGGAACCGCGCATGAAATATTGATATAAAAACCTTATAAAAAAGGCTTGCAGATGAATCATCTGTAAGCCTTTTTCCTTTTTATAGCCTGTACATCAGGCGATAACAATTTTAGCGTTTAAAATAGCCGCTAATTTTTTGGAGATTCGGAAAAAGTGCTTACCTTTGCAGTGTCGATTTAGAGAATCGACTAAATAAATGGTGATTTAGTGTAGTGGCCTAGCACGCCACCCTCTCACGGTGGAGACCCGGGTTCGATTCCCGGATTCACTACGCAACCATTCCGGAGCCGGTTTTCTTTGAAAGTCGGCTCTTTTTATTTTGGCAGAATATGGTCTCAATTCAGAATCTGAGCGTTGAATTCAGCGCTAAAACGCTTTTTGACAACATCAATTACGTCATAAACCGACGTGACAAAATAGCTTTGGTCGGAAAAAATGGAGCCGGTAAATCTACCATGCTCAAAATCATCGCCGGCATACAGAAACCCACCGGTGGACAGGTTGCAGCACCGCAGGACATCACTATCGGCTATCTCCCCCAGCAAATGGAGATAAACGACACTCTCACAGTGCTTCAGGAAGTCAGAAAAGCATTTGCCCATATTGATGATATGCATACATCGCTTGACCGCATGAACGAAGAACTCGCCTCAAGAACAGATTACGAATCGACCGGCTATCAGGAACTCATCGAGCGAATGACTGCGCTAACAGAGCGGATAGCCATGGAGGAGAGTGAGAACCGCGACGCTGAAATGGAGCGCACACTGATTGGACTCGGATTTAAGAGAGAAGATTTCAACCGCCCCACATCTGAATTCAGCGGCGGCTGGAGAATGCGCATAGAGCTTGCCAAACTGCTCCTCACCCACCCCGATGTTCTTCTGCTGGACGAACCGACAAACCACCTTGACATCGAATCAATTCAGTGGCTCGAGCAATTTCTTGTCACAAAAGCTAATGCGGTTGTACTGGTCAGCCATGACCGCGCGTTTATCGATAATGTTACCAACCGCACTATAGAGATTTCCCTCGGTAAGATATACGATTATTCAGTTAATTACAGCAAGTTTGTTGAGCTTCGCAAGGAGCGGATCGAGCAGCAGATGCGCGCATATCAGAATCAACAGAAACAAATTGCCGAAACAGAGGATTTTATTGAGCGTTTCAGATACAAAGCCACTAAAAGCGTTCAGGTTCAGAGCCGTATCAAGCAGCTTGCAAAAATAGACCGTATTGAAGTTGATGAAGTTGATACTTCTCACCTAAATCTTAAATTCCCGCCCGCTCCTCGTTCCGGCGATTATCCGGTTATCGCGGAAAACGTTGGTAAGAAATACGGAGAGCATCAGGTTTTCTCAGACGCCACATTCACTATTAAGAGAGGCGAAAAGATCGCATTTGTGGGTAAAAACGGTGAAGGAAAATCGACTCTCGTAAAATGTATCATGGGTGAAATTCCTTTCGACGGCAACTTGAAGATTGGACATAATGTAAAAATAGGCTATTTCGCGCAAAATCAGGCGCAGCTTCTTGATGGAGAAATAAGTGTGTTTGACACGATTGACCGCGTAGCAGTGGGCGATATCCGCACCAAAATCAGAGATATTCTCGGCGCTTTCATGTTCGGTGGCGAAGACAGCGACAAGAAAGTAAAGGTGCTCAGCGGCGGTGAGAAAACACGCCTCGCCATGATTCGTTTGTTGCTGGAGCCGGTCAACCTGCTCATTCTTGACGAGCCTACCAATCATCTTGACATGAAGACCAAGGATATCCTCAAGCAGGCTATCAAGGATTTCAACGGCACTGTTATTGTTGTGAGCCATGATCGAGAGTTTCTGGATGGGCTTGTAGCGAATGTATATGATTTCGGAGGAGGAAAAGTCCGAGAATGTCTGGGAGGAATTTACGAGTTGTTGGATAAGATCAAAATCGCGTCATTGGGTGATTTGTAATAGT
>CAMWUZ010000236.1 GCA_947177595.1 uncultured Porphyromonadaceae bacterium
GTTATAGCCCTTACCCATCCCGCAGTGACATCCGGAGACGGTGAAATCTTCCAGTTTCGGTTGAATATCCACTCTCCATGTTCCTCGGCATCAAGGCTTTCACCATATACCGTGCTATTGCCTTGTTTTATCTTAAAGTTAGGAAAAACCGATCCGAGAGCAGACACTAACGGTACAAATTTTTCCATTTTACCGAGATTCCAGTCAAGAAAAGGACTGTTCAGGATCAATGCCTTTACAGGAACATCGGGATTCATCTGCATATAATAAGCGGCTATAAGTCCTCCGGTAGAATGCCCCATCAATATGATGTTGTCAATGCCCGCATTCTCCATATCAGTGAGCGCCGAATCTATATCGGCGAAATATTCTTTCAAACTTCTAACCTCAAATGTCTTCTGACCGGGGAGAATAGACCTTCCGTACTTTCGCAGGTCAACGGCATAGAAATCATAGCAATGCAGATTAAACATCTCACCTAACTGCGCTTGAAAGAAATAGTCATTGAAACCATGAATATACAACACTCCCCTCTTCATGCCTGAATCCTTACCGCACCCGCATAAGCGACGGATTATAGTGCTTCTAACCTCACCGCTGTAATCTTTCGGCTGAGTCACATATCTCATATGAAATCCATCACCGAGCACATCATTCTCCCATGCGAAAGCAATAGAGAAACCAAACAATATAACCAAACCGGTCAGTAGTATCCGATGCAAATAATTCTTTTTCATATAAAATCAAGTATGATTCCGTAAATTTACATCTTTTGTACGACATTAGTCACCCTCGGCTCAAAAAAACATTAAATAAGAATAAATATTTTGCCGATTGAGGTATATGTCTTAATTTTGGCACACCTAAATAAATAAGTTGTATCGCATTACTTGTACCTTTTGTCGCTATGACTGACATAATTGAAATTTTTAATCAATACCTGAGCCACTACGACAGCATAGATATAGCGGAGTCGGAATTCAAGAAGAATCTTCATGAAGATCCTGAGCTGAAAGAAGCATATCGTGAATGGTGTCATGATGTAGGGAGTTCCGAGCATCGTGGTTTTTATGACTACGCGGAAGAATATCTTGAATCTCAAAACGATGTGTGGAACACTTTAAGCGACATGGATGAATAATCTGAGATTTCCCGCCGAATGGGAGAAAGATTGTGCAATTCTGCTTGCCATGCCGCATTCCGGCACTGACTGGAACTATATGCTCGATGAAGTAACGGAGTGCTATGTACAACTCGTCAAGGCATTTGCATCCAAAGGAATCATCTCTATCATTGTATCTCCAGACTCTCAGCACACAAAATCTCTTCTGCATGACGTTGACCCGTCAAAAGTAATATACTTTGACGCAGTTACAAATGACACATGGACCCGAGACTATGGGCCTATTACGGTTGAAATTGACGGCAAACCGGTGGTTGAAGATTTCAAATTTAACGGATGGGGATTAAAATTCGCCGCTTGCCACGACAATCTGGTCACAGGTAAACTATGCGCCAGAGGGCTGATAACAG
Source organism: uncultured Porphyromonadaceae bacterium (assembly GCA_947177595.1). Lineage (GTDB taxonomy): Bacteria > Bacteroidota > Bacteroidia > Bacteroidales > Muribaculaceae > Paramuribaculum. The sequence continues at coordinate 1,534 of CAMWUZ010000236.1, forward strand.
CACACAGAGATAACAGGCTCGGTTTTGTGCTTGAGGGAGGGTCTATTGAATCTGACGGATGCGGTACCCTTATGACTACCGCGCGTTGTCTTGAATCACCGAACAGAAATGGAGATTTAAACAGGAAACAGATAGAGCAGAAACTTTCCAACTGGCTTGGCGTGGAAAAATTCATTTGGCTTGAGCACGGTGCACTTGAAGGAGATGACACTGACAGCCACATAGATACGTTGGCACGAATAGCTCCTTTTGATACTATAATATATACCGGTTGCCAGGATAAGAATGACTCTCACTATGAGGAGCTGCTGGAAATGAAGCATGAACTTCAGGCGCTTGTCACTTCCAACGGTCAGCCATACAATCTCGTTGAGCTCCCTCTACCCTCACCAGTCTATGATGATGAAGGTATGAGACTTCCGGCCACATATGCCAATTATCTCGTCACCCCTCAGGCTATATTTATGCCGTCATATAATCAGCATCTAAACGATTTGACAGCTAAAGGAATACTTGAAGCCATTTTTGAAAAAGAAGTTATTACGGTGGACTGCACTCCACTTATCAAACAGCACGGTTCACTTCATTGTGCCACCATGCAAATCCCACTTGAAGCCCTATGTCTTTAAAAACATCCATACTGCCTGTCGGTATTATTCAACAGAGTAAAACCGATAATATTGAAAATAACAGAGACCGTCTCGCTGCTGCTGCAAGAAAACTTGCTGCCGACGGAGCTAGACTAATTGTGAATCAGGAACTGCATGACTCGTTGTACTTCTGCCAGACAGAAGACACCTGTGCTTTTGACTTAGCTACTGAGATCGATGGGAAAGCTACAGAATTCTATTCCAACCTTGCAAAAGAATTAAAGGTTGTGCTTGTTACATCATTGTTTGAACGAAGAGCTCCCGGTCTGTACCATAATACCTCGGTTGTTTTTGAAACAGACGGAACCGTTGCGGGTAAATATCGTAAAATGCATATTCCTGACGATCCCGCATATTATGAAAAATTCTACTTTACTCCCGGCGATTTAGGCTTCAAGCCTATCTCTACCTCTGTGGGTAAACTCGGAGTGCTTGTATGCTGGGATCAGTGGTATCCCGAAGCTGCCCGACTCATGGCTCTCAAAGGAGCCGAGATACTGATATATCCTACTGCAATAGGCTGGGAATCTACTGATACCCTCGAAGAGAAGGAGCGTCCGCGAGAGGCGTGGATTACCGTTAAGAGAGGTCATGCGGTTGCGAACGGTATTCCTGTCGTTACCGTCAATAGAGTCGGTCATGAATCAGACCCGAGCGGAGCTACAGGCGGAATACTTTTCTGGGGCACAAGTTTTGTGGCGGGTCCCCAAGGAGAATTTCTTTATAAAGCGCCGGATGACAGAGAGGCGGTGGAAATTGTAAACATTGACATGAAGCGCAGTGAAAATGTTCGCCGCTGGTGGCCTTTCCTCCGGGATCGACGGATTGATGCTTATAGTGAAATAACAAAACGGTTTATCAGTCGATAAACCGTTTTGTTTATTATTAATTATAAAAGTATTAGCTGAATAATGAACCGGGAAGACGGCGCAGATTATATCTTGATGCCATAATCTCACCATAAGCTCCCGCACACCTGATGGCAAATAAATCGCCTCTTTTCACTTATGGCAAAACAGCATCTACTAGAAAAACAACCCAAGACTCACAGAAA
>CAMWUZ010000237.1 GCA_947177595.1 uncultured Porphyromonadaceae bacterium
GTCTTAGGGGTTGGACATTACTTAAGGGTGATAATCGGCGCGCCTTCAAGAAGGGCGTCTCCGGGATTCGCATTTATAGCCTCGACAACACCGTCACGACCTGCATGGATGGCATTTTCCATCTTCATCGCTTCAAGAATTGCCACGGTGTCAGATGCTTTTACTGAGTCACCGACCTTAACAGAGATAGAGAGTACGGTACCGGGCAGGGGAGCCTTGACCTGATAACCGCCGGTTGCTGCGGCTGCGGGAGTGTTGATGACTTTTGCGCCGGTTTCTGTGCGGGGAGCGGCAGAGGGGCGGGGGGCGTTAACAACAGTTACCGGTTTCTTGTCATTATCAAGCTCTACTTTATAAGGTATGCCATTGACCTCAACCTGAGCTACATTGTTGTCAATATCTCCAACAGACACTTTGTAAGTGTTGCCGTTGATTTTATACTTATATTCTTTCATTTGATTGGTCTTTAATACATTAAGGTTGAAAAATATATTGCTTACCGGCGTGGAACCTCACGCAAGCTGTAAATCTTGGAGCTCCAGGGAGAATATGCCTTCTTCACTTTGTTGATGGTGAGAATAGTGTTCTCCTGGTCATGAGCGTCAAGGTGTTCGTGCAACGCCATTGCAATTGCAGCGATTTCCTCACCCGAATCATGATCCGGATGCTCTGAAGAGGGAATTTCGCGAAGCGAAGGACCCTGAGATTTAGCCTTGTTGCGTTTTGAAATTCTTTCGCCGATTTTGCTTATCACATAGAAGCAGACGCACAGGAGCAGGAGAGCGGAGAATACGATACACATAGCCATGATAGTCATCGCAAATCCGTTTTCGTCCTGAGTCTTGAATGTTTCAACCTTTGTGTTCGAGTCGGTGATGATATTATTGCTGCTCGGAGTGATATAGGAAATATCGGTGAGATTGTCGCGCACTTCCCAGGTCTTTGCGGGATCGGCTTCATTATCCTTTCCATCCACCGCCCTTGCATAAGATGTGTTGGCGAGTAGTGACGCTGGCACGGTTATAGAGTCGATCACATTCATCGCACTGGCATCAAACACACCCACCCAGTTGTCTTTGCCGGGGGTGAGAGTGAAACTGGTGTGGAATGTGCCGCGGGTAGGAAGACCGTCTGCCCAGAAAACAACGTGCTGACGTTTGGGCATCTTGGTGTTCACGTCACCGAGGGGTACCGCATACATCATCTTTTTGCGCTCCTGTGCATCCTGCACGTTGAGAACGTCTTTATTGTTAGTGATATATACGCTTGATATTTCCAAAGGGGCGAAGCTGGAGTTGAAGAGCTCGATCCAGCCTGATCTGCAGCCGTAGTCATCAACTACGCTGCTGTCGTTCTGCACCATGATTTCGTTGATGCGCAGTGCTCCGCGGGTCTGAGCCGGAGCGGACACAGCAAATGCAACCATCATTAGCAGAAGAGCGGATAGTTTCTTTTTCATAATCCGGTTCTCTTGTGTTCTCTAATAATCGGAATTAATTACAGAGGAATGTTACCGTGTTTCTTTGCAGGATTTGTAATCTTCTTGGTTGCAAGCTGCTGGAGAGCGCGGATGATACGGAAACGGGTATTTCTCGGTTCGATAACATCATCGATGTAACCGTAGCGTGCTGCATTGTAGGGGTTGCAGAAGAGCTTGTTGTACTCCTCTTCTTTCTCTTTGAGAACCGCTGCGGGATCTTCGGCTTCTTTAGCTTCACGGGCATAAAGCACTTCAACCGCACCGGCACCACCCATAACAGCGATTTCTGCTGTTGGCCAAGCGTAGTTCATATCGCCGCGGAGCTGCTTACAGCTCATCACGATATGGCTGCCGCCGTAGCTCTTGCGGAGGGTTACGGTCACTTTGGGTACTGTAGCTTCGCCGTAGGCATATAGGAGCTTGGCACCGTGCAGAATCACACCGTTGTACTCCTGACCGGTACCTGGAAGGAAGCCGGGAACGTCAACCAGAGTAACCAAAGGAATATTGAAGGCATCGCAGAAACGTACGAAGCGCGCGGCTTTGCGACTTGCGTTGCTGTCGAGCACACCTGCGAGGAATTTCGGCTGGTTAGCCACAATACCTACAGACTGACCGTTGAAGCGGGCGAAGCCGATGATGATATTCTTTGCGTAATCGCGCTGAACTTCAAGGAATTCGCCATTGTCGATGATAGCGCCGATTACCTCATACATATCGTAGGGGCGTGTAGCCGAGTCCGGGATGATTTCGTTGAGGCTGTCTTCAAGACGATCAATCGGATCGGTGCAAGGCATCAACGGGGGCTCCTCAAGGTTGTTCTGAGGAATGTAGCTGAAGAGTTTACGGATAATTTTGAGAGTCTCTTCGCCATCAGCTGCTGCAAAGTGAGCAACACCGCTCTTGCTTGAATGTACTTCAGCACCGCCGAGCTGATCCTGAGTGACATCTTCACCTGTAACTGTCTTTACGACTTTCGGACCGGTGAGGAACATATAAGATATGCCTTTGGTCATGATGGTGAAGTCGGTGAGAGCAGGGGAGTAAACAGCACCGCCTGCACAGGGACCGAGAATACCAGAAATCTGAGGAATAACACCGGACGCAAGAATATTGCGCTGGAAAATCTCAGAATAACCGGCAAGGGCATTGATGCCTTCCTGAATACGCGCGCCACCTGAGTCATTGAGACCGATAACGGGGGCACCCATCTTCATAGCCATATCCATGATTTTGCAAATCTTCTGAGCCATTGTTTCGCTGAGTGATCCGCCGAACACGGTGAAATCCTGGGCGAAAACATATACGAGACGACCGTCAATAGTACCGTAGCCGGTAACAACGCCGTCACCGAGGTAACTTTTCTTCTCCTGGCCGAAGTTGTGGCAGCGATGGCGCACAAACATGTCGATTTCCTCAAACGAACCCTCGTCGAGGAGCTGGGCGATGCGCTCGCGGGCGGTGTATTTGCCACGCTCGTGCTGCTTCTGGATGGCTTTTTCGCCGCCACCGAGGCGAGCCTCCTCGCGCAGGGCGATAAGCTCTTTTACTTTTTCAAGCTGGTTGCTCATTGTGCTTTCAGTGATATGAGTGGGGGAGGGAGTTTATTTATTTCTTGGAGGGATCCTCACAGAGCTCGATGAGAGTGCCGTGAGTGCTCTTGGGGTGGAGGAAGGCGATGTTGAGACCCTCGGCACCCTTGCGGGGAGCCTTGTCGATGAG
>CAMWUZ010000238.1 GCA_947177595.1 uncultured Porphyromonadaceae bacterium
GTGCAACCATTCAGGTGGGCGCTTCCGTTAATCACAAGTATTTTCATTTTCAAAAAAATTATTGTCCTTAATAATTACAAAAGCAACAGCATAATAGTTTTGTAAGCTATTTGAAAATTACGGTTATTTTTGCAAAAGTTTTTTTGATACTGCCTATATGCCAAACAACAACGAGATATTATGCAGACTATGCCGCGAAGTAGGGATGGATATGACCCATAGCACCGATTTTGAGGTGCTTTCGCAAGCGATATGCGACTCGACTGGTGAAAAACTCGGTGTGAACACATTGAAGCGGCTGTTCGGCTTCAAGACCGACAAGGTCGTTCCACGCCTGTCAACCATGAACATAATAGCCCGCATATTCCTGTGAGGATATTCGCGAGGGGTATATATACATATTGCGTGGGTCTTCTACTTTGCTTGTTCTATGCTGCAGGGCAATGCGAAGGCCTCAAGACGTGGAACGAGCGGAGAGTTCGGCACCACGCTTTTTTTTATATACCCGTCCGGTTTCGGTGTCACTCGGATACAAAAACAATCAACAAAATGAAAAAGTTATTTTTGTTTCTAACCATTCTCTCAGTTTCCTGTATGTCAATGCTGACATCTTGCCAGAAATCAAATGCCGATTTGATTAAGGAGTATGAAGGTGTTTGCAAGGAACTCGTGACAGCTACAGAAAATGGTGATTTCACGAAAATTGCAACTTTAGCTGAGAAAGGACAAAAGTTGGAAAAGGAATTGAGCGAACGAGATCTCACTGATGAAGAAAAGTCACAGCTTATCGAAATCCAGAGCACAGTTGCATCAGGAGTGATAAGTGGTGCCGCGGATGGACTGAGCAATATGGTAGAATCAGCTGCCAATGCCGCAGAAAAAATTATGAGTGACGATTCTGATGAGTAACAATTAATCCTGAAATATAAATCCCACTTCTTTAGCTGTTGTCTGCCTGACGACTGTTTTAATGATGAGCTCCAGGAAGTTGGCAATGAACTGAACAAGCGTCATCTCATTACCGAACAGCAGGCAAAGATTGCAGAAATATCAGCCGGTATGATGATAAATTCAACCGGTAGCATCATCAAGAATGGCAAAAAGATAGCTACTGAGTTGGAGAACATGTTTAAGGATTAATCCATAGGTCTATAGAGTAAAAAGTTTTATAAAATAGTAGTAATTATGAAAAAATCATTATTTGCATTGATGTCAGGCTGTATAAAACTGAAGAGACTGCTGAAGTGGCGGCTGAATCTATAGTGGTGGCAGATGCGTCAAACGCATCTCAGCCATACGCGGAGTATGTTGACTTCGGTGACGGAGTGCTGTCAATCAGTAGTAGCAACATGCTTGAGCTTGTTTTTAAGCCGAAAATCAAAAAGGTGGCAAACAGGATTCACGATAATGATGCAACCGAATTGATTCTGCTTGACGCTTCCGGAAAGAAACTGGCTAAATTGCACCCATTCGGCAGAGACAGCCGCTTTGAAGAGGCGATTTCTGAAGGAGACGAGCTTTATAAGATAAGTTTACTTTCATCAAGTCAGCCGAGTCTGCGGAAGAAACTCAGGAAATTGTGAAGAGTGCAAAATCATTCACTCTCGTTCTCCCCCTCAAAGAAAAGCCGGTCAACAAATTTGCTGATTGGGATCCTGTAGGAACTTACAAAATGACAGACTCTGAAGGCAAACCTTATACATTGATAGTTAAAAAAGGTGGGAGCGCAGAGCTTATCAATGAGTCTCTGCAGCAACAGTCTGCTGAATATACTCCATCCAAAGGCTCATGGACAAAGAATGGCGAGGAGGGATTTTTGAAAATGTCGTTCTTTGGAGGACCCTTTATTGCAATTGCTGACTATATGTCTATTACGTCTCCGGTGCTCACTCCCGACTATTTCTATTATGACGAAAAGGCATACGAGGATGACTCAGCCTGCCTTGAGGTTAAAAAAGCTAATTGATAATTGTGAACCTTAAATATATATAATGGAATTTGCACTTTGGGGATTGTTTTGGATCCTTATAATAGTTATTGCTTTCCTCGGATGTTTCATCTCTAAATTTCCCGGTCCGATTTTGGCGCTTGTAGCAATATTGATTGGAAAAATTTTCCTTCCCGCCGGTGAACTGATACAATGGTGGAATATCGTGATAATAGTAGCATTGGTCGCACTGTCTGTAGTATTGAACCGCATGATTCCAAAATGGAGCGAATCAATCGCGAAATTTGGCAAAGGCGGCTCTTGGGGCACTGTAGTAGGTTCTATTTTGACACTACTTTTGGCTCCCGCTATTACTGACATCCATCCTGCAGGACTTGCCATTAGCTTCCTTTTGATTTCATTTGTGGTTCTTCCTTTTATATTCGCTACAGTTTTTGAATTTGCGAAACAGAAGAATCTTGTTGAAGCAGCAAGATCAGGCGGTGGTGCAACCCTTGTGTTCGTTTGCACCTCCTGCGTGAAATTGCTGGCTGTGTTTTATGCAGTATATCTGATGATTTTCAACAATTAAAACATTATCAGCAAAGAATAATCTACAGATTATAAGATATTAGATCAATTTTTAGTGGAGTGCTACGTCAAATCCGGCGTAGCACTTTTTTGTATTGCCGTATCCGGGCACGTAAACGTGCCAGTATAAGAAAATCAGAAGTCCTCCGGGCTTTCAAATCATACGTGCCGGCACCGCGCGTCCCTCTCACATAATTCCCTATTTTACCCCGCATAAAATAATTTTGTGCGAAAAAGTCAACACTTTTGAAATTATTGTTTATCTTTGTCACCACAAGAGGCAAAATCTCTTGAAAACCTAAATTCAAACACATTAACTTAACGTCCGGCGGAATAGAGATTCCCGTCAATCGGATAGAACATAATTGATCTATGAACTGACTGGTTCTGATTCCCCTGTCTGGAAACCGCCAATACCGACACCCCACAACGTCCCCGAGGAATATAGCAGAACCCGACCGCCAGCATTGGGGCGGAACCGGGTGCATTTATTTTGAGGACGAGGCGCTTGGCGGTGCCTAAGGCAGGAGTAAGTGCAATCCGATTCCGCCCCTTAATGCACTATGAGAGATATTAATATTGGTAAAAGTAGTGAGGAAGAGCTCAGATCTCAGCACCGCACTGAGGTGTGGCTCGCCGACCGGGTCAACTGCTCCCGCACCAACATCTTCAA
>CAMWUZ010000239.1 GCA_947177595.1 uncultured Porphyromonadaceae bacterium
GACATCTACGATGCCGCCATATAGGGAGGTGGTCGCTCTCCCCAGCCTGCGCGTCATGACGCTTGGCTGGGGTTACTCACAGAATCGCACCTTCGGTGCTGACCCGGGCAGACATGATACATCATGTCCGTACTCATCAAGGGTATGCACTGCTATGAGACCGGTGCTGGCTTGGGATGACATGATACATCATGTCCCTACTTTGCCTATATGCGGCTACTCACAGAATGCTCCTGCATCCGACATTTTAAGGAATATGGGTTAGACATCGGGGTTGGAGGAGTGGTTCTTTTTGATTGTGTTTGTCACGAAGTTGGTGAGATACACTGTGAAGAGCGGGAAGATAATCATGCCGCAGATTGGGAGTATCACAGCAACGATTTTTCCGGCAACAGTTACCGGAGATATGTCGCAACCGACGGTAGATAAGTTCATGAAACTCCACCATAGGGCGGTCCAGTAGGTGTCCACATCCGGATTGACTCCATACTCTCTGGAATAGAAAATGAGCGAGCAGTAGTAGCAGACCAGGAACATTATGCATAAGTAGCTTGCAAACAGACTGCTAATGGCATTGCTTGAAAGGTAACCCATAACTATGGACAATGCGAGGGCACCGCGCGCAAGAGGTATGAAGCGCACGAAGTACATCGCATCGTGACTTAAATTAATATCCAGATAGCTGATTATATTCAGATATGGTATTGAAAGCAAGAGGAATACCAGTCTGTGCCGGAAGAATTTCCCTCGGTTTTCAGCATAAATCAATCCTACACAGAAATCAATGATGAAGAATACACACACCCAGAACTGGAATGTCATGTAGGATGTATTCTGCATGAAAGGTATGTTTTTGAATGTGTCGAACGAAATCCATACGATCAACATTACTGACAGAACCAGCACAACAAGGTTCATAAACATTTGCAGACGCTTGCCGAATTCTTGTTTCGGAGTCATTTGTGCAATCGGAGTATCGGAAGTGTTAGACATAACGGATGAATTTTTATTAATTTAAACGCACGGGGTTAAGAATTGTTTAACTTTGTGCTTCAAAGCATCGACAATGAGAAGCGAAAACGAAATATTCAGCCGCGCCCGTCTGCTTTTCGGCGACGAGGGTATGAGAAGGCTATCAGAAATAAAGGTGATAATATTCGGGGTAGGCGGAGTCGGTTCCTGGTGTGCCGAGGCATTGGTGCGTTCCGGGGTTATGAATCTCACCATCGTTGACTGCGACACAGTGTGTCCGTCCAACATCAACCGACAGCTTATGGCATTGCATTCCACTGTCGGGGAGCCGAAAGTGTCCGCTCTAAAGGACAGATTGCTTGATATAAACCCGAATGCAGTGATAGATGCACGCGAGGAGGTGTTTAACGCCGCCACAGCGGAATCATTTCATCTGGAAAGCTATGACTATATAATAGATGCTATAGACTCCCTGGCAGACAAGGCATTGCTGATTCTGCTCGCCACCCGCACAAAAGCGCATTTTTTCTCATCTATGGGAGCTGCTCTTAAATTGGATCCGGAGAGAATCGGTATTGCTGAGTTCTGGAAAGTACAGGGGTGCCCGCTTGCGCGTGCATTGCGTCAGCGTTTCAAACGATCCGGGGAGTTCCCGGCGAGGAAATTCAAATGCGTGTATAGCGATGAGCTTGTGGCAAATAAATCGGTTCTGGATGAACCGGATGACAACAGCGGTAGAACCAGAGTGAACGGTTCGCTCATGCATATCACTTCGATTTTCGGTGCTATGCTTGCATCGCTCGTAATCAGAAGCGCTACCGGAAATTAATCAACAGGGTAGGTGTCGAAAGCATAGAGGTCGGTAGATAGATAGCGCTCTCCGGTGTCAGGAAGCAGCGCAACTATCACTTTGCCTGCGTTCTCATCTTTTTTTGCCTCGGCAATGGCTGCGGAAAGAGCTGCACCGGAGGAGATACCCGCAAGCACTCCTTCTTTCTGTGCGAGAAGTCTGGATGCCTGGATTGCCTCCTTGTCTGTAACACGTACCACCTTGTCAACCACTTTAGGGTTATAATTGTCAGGAATGAATCCGGCACCGATACCCTGAATCTTATGAGGACCCGGTTTGCCGCCGGACAATACAGGACTGGCATCCGGCTCCACTGCTATCGCCTCAATAGCCGAATTGTGGTTCTTTAGGGTTTCGGCAGTGCCGCTTACAGTGCCGCCGGTGCCGACACAGGCAATGAAGATGTCGATTTTACCATCCGTATCCCGCCAGATTTCCTCACCGGTGGTGCGCACGTGCGCAGCAGGATTCGCAGGGTTTTCAAACTGCCCGAGAATTATTGCTCCCGGAGTGGAATCTCTTAGTTCTTCCGCCTTTCTTATCGCTCCTTTCATGCCTTCACTGCCCGGAGTGAGCACAAGTGTGGCACCAAGCGCTTTAAGCAACATCCTGCGCTCTTCGCTCATGGTTTCAGGCATAGTCAGGATAAGTTTATACCCTTTTACGGTGGCTACCCATGCGAGACCGATTCCCGTATTACCGCTCGTAGGCTCAATAATTACCGCTCCGGGTGCTAACCGTCCGTCAGCCTCCGCCGCCTCGATCATGGAGAGCGCCACTCTGTCTTTCACACTTCCGCCGGGGTTGAATGATTCCAGTTTAACGAGGATTTTAGCTTTGGCATTCTCGGCTTTCTCAATATTTTTCACTTCGAGTAGCGGAGTATTGCCGATGAGTTCGGTTATAGAGTCGTAAATTTTTTTCATATCAGGTAGTTTTTCCGGTATTATAACATATAGAAGTCAGAATGCGTTCTCATCACCCTGAAAAATGTTGATAAGAGTGCGGGCTATAATCTTGATGTCAAGCATGAATGACCAGTTTTCGATATACCATACATCGTGCTCAACACGCCGTTCCATTTTCCACAGTTTGTCGGTGGATCCACGAAAACCGTTAACCTGCGCCCAGCCGGTTATTCCTGGTTTAACCGAGTGGCGGAGCATATATTTAGCAATCAGCGGTTGATAATGCTCCGTATGGCTGACCATATGAGGACGGGGGCCGACAATAGACATCTGTCCGATGAATACGTTGAAAATCTGGGGCAGCTCGTCTATACTGGAATGGCGGAGAAATCTGCCTATCGGAGTGACACGCGGATCGTTTTTCTCGACCGGTGCCTCATCATCCGGATTATAATAC
>CAMWUZ010000240.1 GCA_947177595.1 uncultured Porphyromonadaceae bacterium
TTTGTAGAAGATACCTTCCTTAAGTTTTATTCTCCGGCAAAAATCGCTGATAAAGCGGGCATCGATTCGGGGTGCTTCGTTTATCAGTTCGGGAGCTGCTGAGAGCGCTTTCTGATACTGAGAGTTCAGAAACTTGAAAAGGTCCTTTTCGTTCAGTGAATTTTTAGCACAGATGTTTGTGCCGGTCGGAGTTACTTCTCTGATACGATGATCCATGAGAGCATAATCATCGGGATATACCGTTGCGGAAAGTTTGTGCATGGATATGGTACAACCGATGTCAACTCCTACGTGGTCAGGATTGACATATGCTCCAATCGGATATGCCGTGCCGACATTGCATGAGTTTCCGGCGTGGACATCCGGCATTTGCACAATTGTTACTCCAGACATAGCAGGGTGGTTGCAAAGCGAAGTGACCCAATTTAGTGCTGACTCCTCGATATTGTCAGTGAATATCTCAGCTGATGTTATTGTTCCAGTGATTATCATATTATTTTTTCCACAAAGGTAGATGGTTGAAGCGCAAAGTATTTGCGCAGTGAATATTATTGCCGGACAATCGAGTCCAAAATTTCAAAAAGATGAGTCATCCCTTTGGAATCGCAACGATGACCGAAGTCGTCAACTACAGTCAGATGCTTATTCGGCAATATCGGTTGGAGGATCTTGATGTGACTATCGGAGAGAAGCTCATCTTCAGTTGAGCAAAGAGCGTGAATATTCGCTGCTTTTTCTTTTACAACCGCTTCAAAGTTGTAATCCTTATATTTGTCAAGGACTTCCTTAGTTAATGTGTAGGTCTGTAGTCCGTCTAAGCGGCTGCAAAAATAAGGTAACTTATGTCCCTCCCACTGAGCTAAGGTAGCTTCTGGAGCAGTGGCAGGATTTATAACAACGAGCTGCGCCTCACCACTGTTACACATTACCGTCATCCATCCGCCGAGCGATGTGCCAACGATTATCTCAGGCTTTTCAAGGGCGATTATCTCATTGATTTTTTCAAGAGATTTTTTAGGATCGGCATTTACTTCGGGTGCTATTACGAGGTATTTACCTCTAAAATGTTCCTGTAACTGCTGGTGCTTGGAACCGTTAGCCCCGGAGCGAAAACCGTGGATATACATTATTACTGGTAGTTTTGATTCATTTTCTGCGAGTCTTTTCATACGTCTTATATTGTTTTCATATAAATCTTTCCCATCGGGACTATACAAGTCAGCCCGACGTGCGCGTTTTCGGTCATTACTTATCAAGCGGAAAGAGCGGCCTGTATCATTTGTTTCATATTGGTCATATATAATTTTGGAATATCCCCAATCGGTCAAGATTCCAATCTTGCCACCGATTCGGGTCATAAAGAACGTGGTTGGTTCACAATCGGTCATCAACTCATCTTCATAGATGTCGTCAGCAATGCAAGGCATCAAAGGCTCTATGGTGACGAGCGAGTGCTTATAACGAGTTTGGGCATTTGTGGACTCCCAAATCGCTCGGAGTGCACCCCATTTCATAGTTTCTTTATCCTGTACAAAAAATATACAATGGTCCCAACGTTCAAGGATAATTGCATTATATCGAAATTCTGTTACCAGTACTGGTGCTGTTCCGAGTGAAACGAGTGCCCATCCGTCACCATTTGATACAGGAATAAATTGGATCCTGTTGTTTATAGCATCGAACTGAGTAAATACATCCTCAAAAAAATTGGGGAGGAGCTGTTCTCCGGTAGGAGAAACCAATCCGATAAAATGAGTCTCGCCTGATTTTTTAGGACGCCAATCGTAATTGTTTTCATACGTCTGTAGCTTTCTATATCTTTTACGTTCCTCAAGATTTCCGAATAAAGATGGTTTTTCATTTTTTAGGGTTAAATATTCCTTGCCATCTTCCTCAGTTGGTGTAATCCGAAGATTTGTATTTTGTGTACAACTTCGCCAATAATTCATATGATCATAGTAATCCCGCTGACCCTTTAAGGTAGTAATTGGAATAACATAGCGTCCAAAGAATTTAACGGTTTCCATAGTCACTTCTTTCTCATCATTTTTTCATAATTCTCCATATCAGGAGTCCATCTGAATTTGCCATCTCCTTGCATACACCATACATCCATAGCTTCTCTGACGTGGTGTGGAATATGATAATCTGTGCCGATACGCTGATGCTCAAGGCGGCGGAATATTCTGTTGCAAAGCCTCTTACTTCTTTTTTGAGAACGACCTGCATAAGTTGTCACTGGTGTCTTCTTCCTACTTCTACTCATCGTATCGATTTTTCATTTTTGTGATTATTTCGTTAAGCTCATCACGCAAAGACTGAGGTGAAAGGACTTCCATCTGGTCGCGGTGGAGCAGCAGTTCCTGGATGAAATCGAAAGTCGGAACAAGTCGTAGAGAAAAGTCAGTATACTCTGGGGCAGTTGACAATTCCCGCTGGCTATGGTGAATTGGCAAAGAACGTAAATAGCCCGGTAATTCTGCATAGGTGCGTATGTTGATATTTTGTACTTTACGTTCTACACCCACAATTATTCCATATACATCGCGGAAATACTCGATAGGTGAGAAATCGCTTGGATATTCAAATTTCTCTGATTCGATATCAAGATTTGTGATACGGTCAAGAGAAAAGATTCGGTAACGGTCATTATGAACTAATGCTAATACATACCAGCGACGTTTGAACAGTTTTACACATAATGGACAGATAGTCCCACTAAATTTCAGACCAACGAAATTTTCGTATTCAATATTCAATTTGCGGTTTTGTTGAAGAGCCTGTAAAATAGGTTCAAGCCACTCTCGTCCCGATGGTATGTCTTCCAATAGAATCTTATCCGCTATGGAAGCGCTACCGAGCAGAAGTTCTCCGAGGGAAAAGCTATCAAGTGCCCATTTTGTAAGAGTATTTCCTTCAATAGCTTCGGGATTCACAATGAAGTAGAGATTTAACCCGCGACCTCTTCGACATTCAATATCTATTCCAAAATGTCTTGCCACTGCCTGACAGTGGTTATAAAAAGTCCGTTTTGTCAGAACCGAACCGTTATCGTTGAGAGAAGATTCCTCCCACCGCTCAGCAATCTCATCAAAAGTCATCTCTCCATTTCTCTTCAGGGTGAACTCATCTTTCCCTTCTGTTCTGGGCTCCTT
>CAMWUZ010000241.1 GCA_947177595.1 uncultured Porphyromonadaceae bacterium
AGGCACATCGATTTTGTTGAAGCGCACGGTAACGATGCCTGAGGCGAGACCGCTGTTGCCGACCAGACGAGCCGCAAGTATGCATCCGCCCTGCGAGAGCTGATCCTTGCTCACTTCTATAGGATCGGTAGCCGACTGACTGATTGCAGGAGACTGGGTCCAGTCTATGCCGTCAACCCAGCTCTGGAAATTGTCTTTGTTCAAATCCTGAGAGGTAAATACATATTGTATCTTAGCTACCTTGCTGCCTTCGTCATCAACGCCGTCAAGATTGGCGGTGAGGGTGAGTTTCTCGCTGATAACGTTCATTTCGATAAACTCGCCGGGGGCAGCCTCGGGGTTGATGGGGTTTGGAGCGAGCAGACGGAGACCGGGCACTGCGTCAAGAGGCATGATCACCAGTCCTTCGGGAGCATAGCCCACATAGCCGAGCACACGGTAGGTGACATTCTCGTCAAGATAGTTGGTGATCTCGTCCCAATCACTGCTTGAACCGAGACGGTGGTAGATCTTCACGAGGTTGCCGTCTCTGTCGGCGAAGGTGTCGTCACCCTTGTAGGTGAAGTTGGTGAAGAGCATCAGCTTGCTGAAATCCTTCTTCTCGAGAGAGAATGTGGTCTCGGCTTCAGGAGCCGCATCGCCGCCTTCGATCGGAGCGGTCAGCAACGCGGTGTAGTCGATTGCGGGGGTGGTGAGGGTGAGCTCGGGGAAACCTTTGTTCTGACCCGTGAGAACACCTGTCACACTCGCCAGAACAGGATTCTTGCCGCTGAAGTCAATACCGTTGAAGGCATGACCCTTGGTATATTCGCCGTTGACACGCATAGCGTTGCCATCCTTGTCGGTGACGAAGAGAACATAGCCGGTCTTACCGGAGGCTGTCGGGCTGTTTGACTCATAGACACCGCGAACATAGAGGGGACCATTGATTGTAACGGCTGTGCCTTCAGATACGGGGGTGCCTACTGCGGCATCGGTGAGAGTCCCGTATGAGATATCGGTGAGAGCGGTTCCCGAAACCTTGCTGAGATCCACGTGAGAATAGCTCGAGTTAAAGCCCGACTTATATTCGTGGAAGAAGATTCTGCCGGTGAAACCGTCACTGACCTGCTGATTGAAAGCTTGGATAGTGTAATTAGTCCATCCGTTGTCATCGGGTACCTGCGCGGGAGGAGTGGTGGTAGAAACCTGGAACTGGAGCGTGCCGTTTACCTCCCCTTCAACTTTCGCCATCGTGGCGCTGACAGTCGGCAGGGTCAGGTAGCCTTTCACGCCGCCCTCAAGATCAACGGTCTTGCCGGTGACAGAGATTGTGGGAGCCGTTAGGCTGGATACATTGTTGCTTATACTTCTTGTCTTGATTAAGACATATGGCTGAGTTTTACCATAGTTTTCGTCATAGTAGTCATAGCGACCTGAAGCGTTATTACTCGTAAACTTGACTCTGAGTTTAATGTCGTTGGCTGTACCGTTCTTTACATACGGAGGGTTGTTATTCCAGTTGGAGATAGTAATTTTTGGCTCATCCGTTTTATTTTCAAGCTTACATGTCGTCCAATTTGTATCATCATCAATGCTATACTCTGCCTGAATGTTGCCCCAATTAAGATAGTTGGCCATTGACTTAAAGTAGATGGTAGGATTACCTTTCTCGTATGTCAGCTCATTGGTGCTGGTATTGAATGACTGACCATTAACCGCACAGGTTTTTTCAAGATCGATCTCCGGCGCGGGCAAGCGCTTGATATATACGTTTAATACAAGCGGATCGCTTGCCAGATCCTTATTAAAGGCAACAAATTTAATCAGACCTAAATAATAAGATTGATTAGTTCCAATCTGTTCATTGGTCTTATTTATTAATTCCTTAAATGAAATGCCGACAGAATCTACTTGATTGGTTATTTTGACCCATTCATTAATAGGATTACCAGTTCCGACAGCTTTAATGCCAGTTATATCGGTGGGTTTGGTTAAGTCTTTGAATGTGTAGGCAAGACCTGTGGCATCTTCAATGGCAGTTCCGGCAATAATATCCTTAATGGCTTTAGTCCATAATCCGTAATTGCCGCTAACAGGCTCACCGGTAACATAGATACTATTACCCTCTATTGCATAACCGTATTTCACATCACAAACCAATTTGAGATCTTCTACAGTCGGGTTAGCCGGAACCGGAGGGGTACCCTCTTCGTAGGAAATTTTGATAAGGCCTATAGGCTGGGTTGCTGTGGCGGCGGTGTTTGCAATGGAAACGATTTTGCTATTGTCGGCAGGTACAAACACATAGCTCGTGGCAGTTGCTGTGTCATCAGATGGCAACTGACGAACAGTGCCTTCACAAGCAACCAGTGCGTTTGCTACAGCAGATTTGAATTCGATTTCTACTTTGGTTATTTTGCCATATTGGATGGCAAAGTTTAGCCCAGTTTCACGATTAAGGGTTATTTGGTTTGCTTTAGAACTGCTTCCTGCGGTATAGACAAGTTTACCTGAAGTGCTGTTGCCATCGTTGCGTTTGATAGCGGTAACTGTAATCGGAAAATTATTTGTTGGGAAATTCTTCCATGCGGCCTGAGTATGGTTGTGACTACATGTCGCATGATTTTTGATTTCTATATTTTTTATATAAACCGTAGAGCTAATATTGTTATTATGAATAGCGGAGTTACTACCTGTTGTAACAGCGGTTGCAGTATTACTAGAGAATATGTCCACATACATAAAGCCAACACCATTAGCGGAATAGGTGTCATTAGTGACAGTCCAAGGTGTGGAGTTTTTTGTCACAAAGAAGTTTAATGTCTTCTCTGTGGCGGCGTTGGCGCGTGGTGGGGCGAACAGCAGCACAGCCATCAGCAATAGCAAAAGTTTTTTCATAAATGGAATTTTTAATTTGATGTATTGATTGTTATTATTGTTTTGATTTATTATTCTGATTATTAAAATATTAAAATAGGAAATCGCACCTTGATGAAAGATGCGTAAAACGGTTCGCAGAGCTTGCTCTACGAAACAGGGAGGAGGGATCTGTGAGTCTGTTTGATTTAATGACTGTCATTGACCTGTATAAGTGTATTGCATACACATAGCGCAAAATTATAAATATTATTGCATTACCAAACTCATTTAAACAATATTTAACTGATAGCCG
>CAMWUZ010000242.1 GCA_947177595.1 uncultured Porphyromonadaceae bacterium
ATACGGCATAGATGTTGAACTGACTGCCACCGAGCGAGTCGTTTTACACAGCTACAAGTTCCCTCAGACCGATTCCGCAGCGATAGTCTTCGATTTGCAGAACGGAGGATGTTGGGACAGACCGGTGGAAACGGAAATTGTGGCGGAAGGCAATGATATGATAACTGGATATAGATTTTCAACCGGCTGGTCATCAGATCAGAAAGTCTATTTCGCCGCACAATTCTCTGAGCCGTTTGACACCCTGAGTCTTCATGGACAGCGTGATATGTATGGCAAGGTGAATTTCCCGGGTGGGGAGGCAAGAGAAATTTTGATGAAAGTAGCTTTGTCACCCACTTCAGTCGCAGCTGCAAAAGCCAATCTCGCCGCTGAATTACCGGGTTGGAACTTTGATTCGGTCGCTTCGCAGGCAGATGATAAATGGAACAAGGAGTTGGGTAAGATAAAAATCTCGTCCAACGATACGGTTGAGCTGAAAAAGTTTTATACCGCTCTCTATCACTCCATGTTCATGCCGGCAATTATGAGCGATGTCGATTCTGTGCCGGCGTTTACAACATACTCTCTGTGGGACACCTATCGTGCCGAAATGCCTTTGCTCACCATAATTCAACCGGAACTTTCCGCCGATATGGTGAATGATATGCTTGCTATATTTGATAAGCAAGGCAGGCTGCCTGTATGGCATCTGTGGGGCTGCGAAACAGATTGCATGGTTGGTAATCCCGGTATCATTCCTGTTGCCGATGCGATTGTCAAGAATCTTGATGGAATAGATATTGAAAAGGCGATGAAAGCTATGATCGCTACCGCAAACGACACTGCGAGAGGTGGAGCGCTCAGGCAGCAGTATGGCTATATTCCCTGTAATATGTTTAATGAGGCTGTAGCTTACGATATGGAATATGCCATTGCCGATGCAGCGCTTGCAAATGCCGCTGCCGCTATCGGTGATTCCGCTACTGCGGATGAGTTTACTCGTCGCAGTCATTCATACCGCACTTTCTTTGACAAATCAACCGCATTTATTCGCGGTAAGGATAGCGAAGGGAAGTGGAGAACTCCGTTTGACCCGTTCTCTACAACTCACCGTGTAGATGATTATTGCGAGGGCAATGCATGGCAATATACCTGGCTTGCGCCTCATGATATTTCGGGTTTGCGCGATTGTTTCGGTTCTGACTCAGCGATGCTTGCCAAACTTGATTCACTCTTTGTAGCTCCGTCTGTACTCACCGGTGATGCCTCTCCGGATATTACAGGACTGATAGGGCAATATGCCCACGGCAATGAACCCGGGCATCATACACCTTATATATACGGTATGCTTGGTCAGCCGGACAAAACGGCTGATTTGGTTGTGAAGATTCTTGATGAGATGTACACTGTTGAGCCGGACGGTCTATGCGGAAACGAGGATGCCGGACAGATGTCGGCATGGTATGTTATGTCAGCTCTCGGTTTTTATCCTGTAGTGCCTGCTGGTGGAGTGTATCAGTTTGGCACACCGAGGTATGAGTATGCTGAGATAGCCGTTCCCGGAGGTACATTCGTCATAAAGGCTCCCGGTGTTTCTCCTCGCAATAAATATATCCGCTCCGTTAAACTTAATGGCAAGCCTTATGGTGATAGTTTCATTCGCCACAGCGACATTATGAGTGGCGGAACGCTTGAATTTGAAATGACAGACGGATTGGATACCTGAACTTTTTGCTGTGACGACTGTTTTATGAAATAATTTGTACCTTTGTGACATAGAAATATCAAAAAGCAAAAATAATATGGCAAATAAAGCATTACTGATGATTCTCGACGGTTGGGGCATTGGCAACCATACCAAGAGCGATGTTATTTATTCCACTCCCACCCCTTACTGGGATTACCTAACAAAGACATATCCGAATTCCGAGCTTCAGGCGAGCGGCGAGAATGTTGGATTGCCTGACGGTCAGATGGGCAATAGTGAGGTAGGTCACCTCAATATCGGTGCCGGTCGCGTTGTATATCAGGATCTTGTGAAAATTAACAAGGCTTGTAAGGATGGTTCTATCATGTATAATCCTGAAATCAAGAGCGCATTCTCTTATGCCCGCGATAACGGTAAGGCAATTCACTTCATGGGTCTTACTTCCAATGGTGGTGTACACTCGTCTCTTGACCATCTTTTCGCACTCTGTGACATTGCTAAAGCCTACGGACTCGAAAAGGTTTATATTCACTGTTTCATGGATGGTCGTGATACCGACCCTCGCAGCGGTAAAGGTTTCATAGAGCAACTTCGTGACCATTGCGAGAAGAGCGCCGGCACAATCGCATCGATAATCGGACGCTATTACGCTATGGATCGTGACAAACGCTGGGAGCGTGTCAAGGTCGCATACGATCTTCTTGTTCACGGTAAAGGCAAGCAGGCTACCGATATGGTCAAGGCTATGCAGGAGTCTTATGATGAGGATATTACCGATGAGTTTGTAAAGCCTATCAACAACTCTACCGTTGACGGAACTATCAAGCCTGATGATGCGGTAATCTTCTTCAATTACCGCAATGACCGCGCCAAAGAACTCACTGTTGCGCTTACCCAGCACGATATTCCCGAAGCGGATATGAAGGTCATTCCAGGTCTGCAATACTATTGCATGACACCTTATGATGCCTCATTCAAAGGTGTTCATATTCTCTTTGATAAAGAAAACGTTACCAATACTCTCGGTGAATACCTTTCACATTTGAACAAAAAGCAGCTACATATAGCTGAGACAGAAAAGTATGCTCATGTTACTTTCTTTTTCAACGGTGGTAGGGAAGAACCCTATGAGGGTGAGGAGAGAATACTTGTTGCTTCTCCTAAAGTAGCTACCTATGACCTTAAACCGGAAATGAGTGCGTTTGAGGTGTGCGACAAACTCGTTGATGCTATCAAGAGCGAGAAATTCGATTTCATTGTGGTTAACTATGCCAATGGCGACATGGTTGGTCATACAGGCGTATATGAGGCAATTGAAAAAGCTGTCAAGGCTGTTGACAAATGTGTTGAGCGCACAGTTGAAGCTGCGAAGGCTGCCGGATATGAGGTGATTATTATCGCAGACCATGGTAATGCCGACACC
>CAMWUZ010000243.1 GCA_947177595.1 uncultured Porphyromonadaceae bacterium
CTCGCGGATTTCGGTGAGAAGAACCTCCTCCTTAGTGGGTTCGGGATCAGGATCGGGAGCGTCCTCTTTTTTCTTACTTAGCTGATTGATAAACTTGATCATTACGAAGATACAGAAGGCTACGATAAGGAAGTTTACAATGGTCTGAATCCATGTACCCCAGTTGAGGGTCACTTCCGGTTTGATTATCTCGCTGCCATCCATCACCGCTTTCTGAACCACCCATTTGTAGTCGGTGAAATTGATACCGCCGGTGGCTACACCAACAAGCGGCATGATGAGGTCATCTACAAGTGATGATACGATTTTGCCGAATGCGGCACCGATAACTACGCCGACAGCCATATCTATGACATTGCCGCGCATTGCGAACTCCTTGAATTCTTTAACAAATTTAGCCATGTGATGTTTGGGTTGAGTTAAGTAAGCAGTATTATTTACAAAACAGATAACAAATCTATATAAAAAATTGTTCACCTCAAGTTGAATTGCCCGCTGAAGATTGGAAAAACAGTGTTTACCCAATTCAAAAAAACCGGTAAAATATCACAATACTCACTCTACTGCAACCCCTCATTTTAAAAAGTGTGTTTAGTTGACAATTTTGCGGGCATTTGCTATTTTTGCAAAAAAACTACTAATACCATTTTCAATGATTAAAAGAACTTTTCTTGCACTGACGGCTCTTTTTGTCTCTTCAGCCCTTTTTGCATCCGCACCCAAGTACATATTCTATTATATAGGTGATGGAATGGGCATGGGTCAGGTTATGGCTGCCGAAGCCTATAACCGCACTGTGTACAATAATTCCACACCGTTGCTCATGATGCAGTTTCCGGTAGCGTCTGTCGCTACTACTTATTCTGCATCTTCACCGGTAACCGATTCCGCGGCTGCGGGCACTGCTCTCGCCACGGGGAGCAAAACCAATAACGGTATGCTTGGAATGAATGCCGACACAGTTGATGTGACTTCTATAGCAAAACAGCTCTTTGATATGGGTTATGGGGTGGGTCTTGTAACCTCTGTAGCTCCGGACGATGCAACTCCGGCGGCTTTTTATGCCCATGTGCCCAAGCGCTCCATGTTCTACGAAATCGGCAAGCAGGCTGCGGAATCAGGCTACGACTTTATAGGAGGAGCTAACCTCAGAGGCACAAAAGGTAAGGACGGCAAGCCTAACGACCTGATTGACACTTTTCACAAGAACGGAGTGGACATCGTGTGCGGAATTGATGCTCTCAATGCCAGCAAATCGTCAAGAGTTCTACTGCTCAACACTGATTCACTCGTTCTCAACGATATCGGTTATACAATCGACTCGCTCCCCGGAGTGCTCACTTTGCCCGAAATGACCCTCGGATGCCTCAATCACCTCGGCAAAAACAAAAAAGACCGGTTCTTCATGATGGTAGAGGGAGGAAACATTGACCATGGAGGACACTCAAATGATGCCGGTTGCGTAATTAAAGAGGTGTTGAATTTCCAGCAGGCTATTAAAGCCGGATATGATTTCTATCTTGCCCACCCGGATGAAACACTCATCGTTATCACAGCCGATCATGAAACCGGCGGAATGGGACTCGGTAACAACTCTATCGGCTACGACCTCAGATTAAAGGCTTACGAAAGCCAGAGAATTTCCAAAGACCTGTTTGACAACCACTGCCGCGAGCTCATCAAGAGCGGTGAGATTCCCACATGGGAGCAGATGCAGCAATACCTCAAGGATAAGCTCGGTTTCTGGGGCGATGTCAAGCTCTCTGAAAAGCATACGGAAAAACTTAAAGAAGCATACTCGAAATGTTTTGAGTCAAAAACCGATACAACCGAAAAGACTCTCTACAATAACTTCTACGGCTTTTCATCCCAGGTGTTCAAGACTCTCGACTCCATAACCGGAATGGGATGGACTACCAATGCCCACTCAGGAGGACTCGTGCCTGTTTACGCTATCGGAGTCGGCGCCGAAAAATTTGCCGGATTCAACGATAATACGGATATACCCGCCATTATCAGAGCTATAGTAGGGATAGAATAGCCTCATTTGGTAAAAAAATCTAATAGATTTAACTTTTATATTACCGAAACGCAATCATAAAAAATAAATTACTAACTTTGTCACGCGGCATATACTATACCGCTGATAACTAAAGAAGACATCTATCTAACCCAATTTATATTTTTATAAACTATGACAAAAATAGGTATTAACGGTTTTGGCCGTATCGGTCGTTTCGTTTTCCGTGCTTCTACAAAGAGAGACGACATCGAAGTTGTTGCTATCAACGACCTTCTTCCCGTTGACTACATGGCTTACATGCTTAAGTATGACACCATGCACGGTCGTTTCGACGGTACTGTTGACTTTGACATGGACAAGAGCCTTCTCATTGTTAACGGCAAACAAATCCGTGTAACCGCTTGCAAGAATCCCGCTGAAATCGGTTGGGGTGCTGTTGGCGCTGAATATGTAGTTGAATCTACTGGTCTCTTCCTCACCAAAGAAAAAGCTCAAGCTCACATCGAGGCTGGTGCAAAGTATGTTGTTATGTCTGCTCCTTCTAAGGACGACACCCCCATGTTCGTTTGCGGTGTGAACGATGACACATACGCTGGTCAGCAGTTCGTTTCTAACGCTTCTTGCACAACTAACTGTCTCGCTCCTATCGCTAAGGTGCTCAACGACAAGTTCGGTATCACAGAAGGTCTCATGACCACCGTTCACTCTACTACCGCTACTCAGAAAACCGTTGACGGTCCTTCTATGAAAGACTGGCGTGGTGGTCGTGCCGCTTCCGGCAACATCATCCCCTCTTCAACAGGTGCTGCTAAAGCTGTAGGTAAAGTTATCCCCGCCCTCAACGGCAAACTCACAGGTATGTCAATGCGCGTCCCCACTCTCGACGTTTCTGTTGTTGACCTCACCTGCAACCTCGCTAAGCCCGCTACTTACGAGGAAATCTGCGCTGCAATGAAGGAAGCTTCTGAAGGCGAACTCAAAGGCATCCTCGGCTACACCGAAGACGACGTTGTTTCAAGCGACTTCCTCGGCGATCCCCGCACATCTATCATCGACAAGAAGGCCGGCATGCAGCTCACCCCCACC
>CAMWUZ010000244.1 GCA_947177595.1 uncultured Porphyromonadaceae bacterium
CCTTCTTTATAAGGTCGCCGAAATAGCCCGCGCTGAGGCAAGCCTTGTCAGCAAAATAAGCGACTGTTGGCAAGCCGTCTTTCGCCTCATCGCTTGAAAAAATTCCTGCAAACTGCGCTCAAATTCAGCCACCACTCCGGTATTGACCTTGTGGCGAGTGATGAACTGGCGGTCATAAAACCGGTAAATATATTCAAGCATCAACTGGATATTGGCACACAACACATCTGCCGAATGGGTATCGATCGGATGTTCAACCTCCTCGCGCAGCTTTCTGAAGCAGTCCAGAAAGAGCTCCTGTTCCCGCTCCGAAAGGTGAAGAGCCTCCATCTGCGCATAGTCGAAAAAGTTGTATTTGCGAATCTTGTCGGCAAGCGGAGTTCCGAATATCAGATCAGTGTGAAATAATACTCCAAGCACATCCGGTTGAAATTCAACCTTGTCATTCATCACCTCGACTTTCTGCCCCGGAGCGAAAGACACTACAGAACCCACCTGATAATCATATATCTGACGGCCGTATTTCACCACACACTGAGTACCTTTCTTGAGAAACAACGCATAAATGTTGCGGTAATCATACACTCCGTTTTCAACCGCCAACCTGGATTCCTTCAAATCCACAGCCGCAACCAGAGGATGGTAGGTGGTTAGACCATAGAGTCTGTTGTAAGCGTCAACGCTATTGATGATATAGTTATTCATGGCGCAAATATAGCAACAACTGTCTCAATAGCGGCAATCATCGGAAATATTGGTAGGAAAAACCCCGGAATTGGGAAATCTGTGCCGGAAAGCTATCTCAACAAGGAAGCATATACGGCACGAAGCATCTCGCCGCGCGGATTTGTTGATGAAAACGCGCTGTTGTTGCGTGACGGATTGACTCTGTTGCTAAGAAATACAAAAATGATATTCTCGGCAGGATCAATCCAGAAGCAGGTGCCTGTAAATCCGGTGTGTCCGTAAGTAGCAGCAGATGTGCCGCTCTCATCCAGACTCTTGAGCCCGCAGGCGAGATCAAAAGCGAGAGCGCGTCTGCCGCTGTTTCCGCGGCTGGTGGTGAACAGCCTTACCGTTTCCGGCTTCAAAATCCTTTCATTGCCATATTGCCCTCCCTGAAGAAGCATCTGCGAATATTTCGCGATATCTGCGGCGTTTGAAAAAAGTCCTGCATTTCCCTGCACACCCCCGCTGAAAGCCGCAAGCTCATCATGAACATATCCCCTTATGGTCTGCTTTCTTAGAAAACCGTCATATTCTGTCGGTGCGATTTCTGACACCGAATGACTTTCAAGAGGACGGAAACAGGTATTATACGCCCCAAGCGGAGCAAAAATCTCGGTATCGACCCATTGGTCATGGTCAACTCCGGTAAGGTTCTCCTCCATCTCCTTGAGCAGGCAGAAATTAAGGCAGCTGTAGAGATATTTTTTAGAGGGTCTCAAACCGATATTGTATATCCGGTTCATGATCGTGTCGCGTGTATCCGCACCCACAAACATACCTTTCGCCATCTCGATATCATGCCTGTCATTTCCGGCAGATGACAGAATGTCCTTTCTCTTGCGGGCGGATGCATGGGCATATACTCCGGGAGCAATCTTCACGGTATATGGAGCTCTCGCCCTACGGCTTGTGAGCGCCCCGCTGTATGTAGATTCATCCATCATCACCTTATTCATATTCAGGGTGGCTGGCATTCCGCTTTCATGATAAAGAAGCTGTCTTACCGTAATATTCTCCTTATCGGTGCCCTTCAGCGCCGGGATATGCTTGGAAATCTTATCATCAAGATCATACAGTCCCTCATCATAAGCCGCCATAAGCCCTGCGGCGGTGGCGGTGGCTTTTGTCATGGAGGCAATATCATAGAGAGTGGAGCCGGTGACCGATGCGGAGCCGCCACGCTCCAGCTTGCCATACGCCTTTTCCACAACTACATCGCCATCCTTGGCAATCAGCACCTGACATCCGGGAAAGGCTCCGGCTGAAAGACATTCCGCCGCAATGGAGTCGATTTTCTTCTCCAGGGAGTTATTAAAACCCACTTCACCTGCCGAAGCATATCCGAGACGGCTCTTGGCAACGGTGATACCCTCACCCTCGCGCGCCACTCCGGTAACATTCACCGGAAACCGACCTGTCACCTCAATACCGCCGAAAAGCGCCTCGGCAGCTGCCTTGCGCAGCTCGGGAGTATTGTCATAAGCGGCGACAAACGCTCCCACCTTTGCAAGCCCGGTTTTCAACGCCGCCATTTTATAGGGATTCATGAAGAGCACCCCTATTGTCGATTTCTTTGAAGCTATCGAGGAGAATGCCTGAGCAGCCCAGGATGAGTTACTGAAAACACCCACAATAACAATATCCGCCTTGGAAATCTCAGCCAACTGGGTCTGGGTCACGCCTGTCTGTGCGACTGCAAATTCCGTTACACGCGCATACTTACCGCAATACTGCGCGAATTCATTATTCTTAGCCGCACCTATACTCACCACGGCAATATCGTTTTTGCCGAGACCGCCGATAGGAATAAGCCGGTCTGCATCTCTCACAACAGTTATGCTACCTTTCGCCAGTTTCTCATTCACAGCAACCGCCTGCGGCGAAACTACGCGTTTGGTAACTCCCGCAGCGGATATTTCCGGCTTGCGAGACAGTCCTAACTGATATTTGGACATGAGCACCTTACGGCAGCTCTCATTGACACGTTCCTCAGTTATTTTGCCTGACTTGACAGCCGACACAACAGCCTCGATATCAGAGTACGGCGCGCCACTGCCGAGCAGCACGTCCGCTCCTGCTCTCAAAGCTGCTACGCAATTGTTCTCACCCGCTTTGCTAACAGCCCCTTTCATTGCAAGCGCATCGGTAAACACCAGTCCGTCAAAGCCCATCTGTTTTTTCAGCAGATCGGTTGAAATCCGAGGTGAAAGCGATGCCGGAGTACCTGACGCATCAAGAGCGGGCACTTTCAGATGTCCCACCATTATGCCTCCCAAACCCTCATTTATGAAGTCACGGAAAGGCACCAGATCAACATTTTCCAGAGTCTCGACTGAATGATCAACAGTGGGGAGAGCCTTGTGAC
>CAMWUZ010000245.1 GCA_947177595.1 uncultured Porphyromonadaceae bacterium
GTGGAAATGGCGGTAGCGTTCAAACTGGCTGTTGAGGCGGGCAGAAAAGCATTTCTCGCCGGACTCGGATCGGTTTCTTCATTCGCCTCCGCTACCAGTCCCCTCACTTCTTTCCTTGATAATCTTTAATAATAAGTAATTTTTGCTATGACTATTGAAAATATTGATATCCACAGCTATCCCGGCTCGGAAAAGGTGTATATGGAAGGTACCATACACCCTGTTAAAGTTGCCATGCGCAAGGTCAATCTCACACCTACCGTAACTGTTGACTGCGACAAAAAGACAATTGTGGAGAATGACCCTGTGTATGTCTATGATACCAGCGGCGTTTATACAGACCCGAATGTGAAAATCGACATTAATGCCGGCATTCCGCGAATCAGAGAACAGTGGATTGCAAAGCGTGACGACCTTGAAAAACTGCCCGGTATCACAAGCGAATACGGGCGGATGAGAGAAAGCGACAAAAGCCTTGATTCAATACGTTTTGCCAACCGTCACACCCCATACAGAGCCAAAGAGGGCAAGGAAATAACGCAGATGGCACTCGCTAAAAAGGGTATTATCACTCCGGAAATGGAGTATGTGGCTATCAGGGAAAATATGAATGCTGCCGCTCTCGGAATCGACTCGCACATAACCCCTGAATTTGTGCGCGACGAAATTGCGGCAGGAAGAGCGGTGCTTCCGGCTAATCCCAATCATCCGGAGGCTGAACCTATGATTATCGGCAGAAACTTCCTTGTGAAGCTGAATACAAATATCGGCAACTCAGCTCTCAGTTCCGGAATTGAAGAGGAGGTGAACAAAGCGGTATGGAGCTGCTACTGGGGCGGAGACACACTCATGGATCTATCCACCGGCGACAATATCCACGAGACACGCGAATGGATTATACGCAACTGCCCTGTGCCTATGGGCACCGTTCCGGTATATCAGGCGCTCGAAAAAGTGAACGGTAAGGTGGAGGATCTCACTTGGGAAATTTACCGCGACACTCTCATTGAGCAGGCTGAACAGGGTGTTGACTATTTCACCATACATGCCGGTGCCCTCAGGGCACACGCCGACATGATTAAGGAGAGGCTGACCGGAATTGTTTCACGCGGAGGCTCTATTATGACACAATGGGCTGTGATTCATAATACCGAGAATTTCCTATATACCCATTTTGACGAAATTTGCGAGATTCTGGCTAAATATGATGTTGCCGTTTCACTTGGCGACGGGCTTCGCCCCGGCTCTATTCATGATGCCAACGACCGTTCGCAGTTCCTTGAACTGGATGTGCTCGGCGAGCTCACAGAAAAGGCGTGGGCGCACAACGTTCAGGTGCTCATCGAGGGTCCCGGTCATGTGCCTATGCACAAAATCCGCGAGAATATGGACCGGCAGATAGAGAAGTGTCACGAAGCACCGTTCTATACACTCGGACCGCTTACTACCGACATCGCTCCTGGTTATGACCATATCACCTCGGCTATCGGTGCCGCGCAGATTGCCTGGATGGGCACTGCCATGATTTGCTACGTTACTCCTAAAGAGCACCTTGCCCTGCCTAACCTTGAGGATGTGAGAAACGGAGTTATCACCTACAAGATTGCGGCTCATGCGGCTGATATTGCGAAAGGACATCCCGGCGCGCAGGTACGCGATAATGCTCTTAGTAAGGCTCGTTTTGAGTTCCGGTGGAAGGACCAGTTCAATCTGTCGCTCGATCCTGCGAGAGCCAAGCAGTATTATGTTGAGAGCCATAAGGATGACGACCATTTCTGCACAATGTGCGGACCTAACTTCTGCGCGATGAGAATTTCGCGCAAGGTCGCTGAGGAATGCGCTAACTAAAGTCACGGAGATGTTTTACGACGAACTGAAAAAATACAATTGGGAAGATACTACGCGCGAAATAGCGTCTAAAACTTCGGCGGATGTTGAGAGAGCGCTCACTAAAGAGCATCCTGACATTCAGGATTTTATGGCACTAATTTCGCCTGCTGCAGCTGACTATCTTGAACCGATGGCGCAACTCGCTCATAAATATACACTTGAGCGGTTCGGGCGCACAATCTCTCTCTACATCCCAATGTATGTGTCCAATGCTTGTACCAATCACTGCGTTTACTGCGGGTTCAACCATCATAACCCTTTGGAGAGAGTCACCCTTACTCTTGATCAGGTCAAGGCTGAGTGTGAGGCTATCAGAAAGCTCGGACCGTTTGAAAACCTACTCATAGTTTCGGGAGAATTTCCGGCTATAAACGGAGTGGATTATCTTGAACAGGTTTTGCAGACAGCCCGCCCCTATTTCAACAATCTAACCATTGAGGTTATGCCGATGAAGGAAAGAGACTACAAGCGCCTCACACATAGCGGACTCAACGGGGTGGTTTGCTTTCAGGAAACCTATAACGAGAAGGCTTACAAAACTTATCATCCGCGCGGTATGAAGTCTATATTTGAGTGGAGAGTTAACGGTTTTGACCGTATGGGAGCGGCAGGTGTACACAAAATCGGAATGGGGGTACTTATCGGACTGGAGGACTGGCGCACTGATGTGACAATGCTTGCAAGACACCTCAGCTATCTGAGGCGTAACTACTGGAAGACACGGTATAGCATCAATTTCCCAAGAATGTGCCCTGCGGAAGGAGGTTTCACGCCTAACGTGGTTATGACTGACAGGGAACTCGCTCAGCTCACTATGGCGTTCCGAATTTTTGACCATGATGTGGATATTTCTTACTCAACCAGAGAGAAACCTCAGTTTCGCGCCAATATGATGAAACTGGGAGTTACCTCCATGAGCGCCGGCAGCAAGACCGAACCGGGAGGCTACGTTTCCACACCGGAGGCGCTCGAGCAGTTTGAGGTGTCCGATGACCGCTCTCCTAAGGAGGTGGCGCAGGAAATCCGTAGCCTCGGGTATGAGGCTGTCTGGAAGGACTGGGATAAATCATTTGATGACAATTCGCTTGTTTGATGCTGGTTAAAGAGTGTGACATACCACGGATTATCAGTCGCATACGCAGAGACTGGGCAGTGAGCGACAATTCACTGCCCAAACTTCTGGAA
>CAMWUZ010000246.1 GCA_947177595.1 uncultured Porphyromonadaceae bacterium
ACCGGAGAAATACTCGGCGAGGCACTCGCTGATTTCACCGCATTCTCATCACCCGAGGCTTTCGTGCTCTTCGGCGGTCTTGCCAAAGCGGGCGACCTCATTATGAAACCGCTCGTGAACGCTATGGAGAAGAATATGCTCAGCATATACAAGGGCAAAGTGAAGGTGCTGCTCTCAGAGCTCAAAGAAGCTGACGCTGCAGTTCTCGGGGCAAGCGCGCTCGGTTGGGAAGCCAAAGCTCCCACCACCTCCCTGGCATCACCTGCTACCGCAGCCTCCATTCCCTGACCTTGATTGAATTTATACACATTATTGTGCCTGTCGCCCCGCGGCAGGCACTTCTTTTTCATATATCCAAAAAAAAAAGTAATTTTGCGCCTGATAAATATGCAGAGATCGGGATGTAGGATGACCCAGCCATATGTGCTCACCCACTCGCGACTCAGGCAACAAAACAGACCATCATGACACAGCCTCGTAAAGTTAGAGTAAGATTCGCTCCGTCCCCAACAGGGCCTCTTCATATCGGCGGTGTTCGCACCGCACTGTTCAACTACCTCTTCGCGCGCCAGAGTGACGGGGAACTGATTCTCCGTATAGAAGACACCGACTCCCAGCGCTTTGTGCCCGGCGCGGAGGATTATATCAACGAAGCACTTGCGTGGCTTGGCATAAAATTCGATGAAGGTGTGCGCGAAGGCGGTCCTCATGGACCTTACCGCCAGAGCCAGCGCCGCGAAATATACGCTGAGTATGTCAAGAAACTTCTTGATGCGGACAAAGCCTATATCGCCTTTGACACACCCGAAGAGCTTGAGCAGGCGAGAGCGAACACACCCAACTTTCAGTATGACGCATCCACCCGTATGTCCATGCGTAACTCCCTGTCATTGGGAGAAGAGAAAACAAAAGAACTTCTGGACGCGGGCACACCATACGTTGTGCGCTTCAAGATAGAGCCGGACAGGCTGGTGCAGGTAAATGACCTCATAAGAGGCATTGTGACCGTCAACTCTTCCGTTCTTGACGATAAGGTTCTTTACAAGAGCGCGGATATGCTTCCTACCTATCATCTCGCCAACATTGTCGATGACCATCTGATGGAAGTAACTCATGTTATACGCGGCGAGGAATGGCTTCCATCCGCTCCCCTGCACGTGCTTCTCTACGAAGCATTCGGTTGGAGCGACACCGCCCCCGCTTTCGTGCATCTGCCGCTTCTGCTGAAGCCTGACGGAAAAGGAAAACTCAGCAAGCGTGACGGCGATCGCCTCGGCTTCCCGGTTTTCCCGCTTGAATGGCACGACCCCAAAAGCAGAGCGATTTCCGCCGGATACCGCGAAAGCGGATATCTGCCCGAAGCTGTCATCAACTTCCTTGCTCTCCTCGGCTGGAATCCTGGAGATGACAAAGAAATCATGACGATTGACGAGCGTATTGCCGGATTCTCATTTGACCATTGATCAAAAAGCGGGGCGAAATTTGACTTCGAGAAAGGTAAATGGTTCACCCACAAATACCTTCAGGAGAAACCGGATGCAGAACTCGCCAAACTTTTCATACCGGTGCTAAAAGCCCACGGAGTCAATCCGGATGATTTTTCAGAAGAATATATAGCCAAAGCCGTAGGCATGGTCAAAGGACGCATCAATTTCGTAAGCGACCTTTGGGATAACGCCGCATTCTTTTTCCGCGAGCCGGAAAGCTATGACCCGAAAGCTGTCAAGAAACGCTGGAGCGAAGATATGCCCCGCATCATGCAGGAGCTTATAGAACAACTCCGCGCCCTCCCGTCATGGAAAAGCGCGGATGCCGAAAAAGTTATATTAGACTGGATTAATTCCCAAGGCTATCATCTCGGCAATGTCATGAACGCCTTCCGTCTTACGGTTGTTGGCGAATGTAAGGGACCTCACATGTTTGACATCACCGAACTCATGGGTCCGGAAGCCACTATTTCAAGAATAGAAAAAGGCATAAAGGACATCAAGCAGGCATAAGAACCTGAACATACAAAAAATAGGCTGTATCGTCGTTATTGATACAGCCTATTTTTTTATTAGAATCGGTTAAAGGACAAGCTCGATTCCAAAAAAACTACGATTGTCTATTCTGACAAAATGCTTCAGCGCTTAGAAGAGAAGTTTCTCGGCAAGTGGAGTAAGAGCCTCTTTAACCATTATTGGTGACACCGCAACATCTATTGCGCCCGCAGAATGGGGAGCTATGTCATAAGGATTGTAATGAAATACAATCATATCATTCTGCACACTCACAAGATTTGGCACTCCCACCGCGTTCTGATAAAAACCGGCAGACTGTAGCTCACCCTCCTGCACTCCATACTGCTGGGCAAGAGTAACATTTACAGCTGAAAATACTATATCCATCTTATCAGGCTTAAACATATTCTCAAGTGTGAGCATCTGTTTTTCTTCAAAAGCGTAAGTAAATGCACGGCTGTAAGTCATCGGATGTGCCGCTCCGAGATAACGGCTGTCAACAAGCTGATAGGTTATCATCTTACTGTTAAGCTCCGTGCGGCTGAGTGTAACATCCGTATAGTAGGCGTACACCTCGCTAAGATTAGCCGGAGTACCGGTAACTTCAGGATTGATATTCAGGTCGTATGATTGCACCTCGGTAGCAAAGCTATCCATCAGTGACTCAATGGATGCACCGGTCTGATTATTGAACACCACGTCTTTAATTGCTTCCTGAAGCGGAGCTATATCATTGCTGCCGACAACTGTAGGATAATCAATAACCGCATTAAGGGTCAGCGAGCAGGAATCTTCACCATTGTATCCCGGGTAAGTCTTGCTGATACTCAGCAATTCGCTCTGAAATGGTGTTGATTTCACTCCGCATGAGCTATCCCCGTTTGACTTCTCTGATGTACGGGCACATCCCGTCGCTATGATGGCAACTCCGGCTGCCGATGCAATAATCGCATTAAATAAGGTGTTCTTTTTCATTTGTTCCTTTTCATTTATGAGTTTATTTGATCTGATTGTTCATAACCGGGAAAGGCATTAGTCGTCCTCCTTAATTATATAAGGCAC
>CAMWUZ010000247.1 GCA_947177595.1 uncultured Porphyromonadaceae bacterium
TTCTTGCCGCGACCGGCGACGATGTGCGCCGCTTCTTCTACTCCCACTATGCCCCGAATAATGCCGTGCTTGCCGTGAGCGGAAACATCTCGTTGGAACACACCAAAGAGCTTGCAGAAAAATGGTTCGGTTCTATTCCGCCCCGCGAGATTGCCACACGCAATTATTCTCCGGAACCGGAGATTACACAACCACGATTTCTAAAAGTCAAGGGCAATGTTCCGGCACCTTTGGTAAGTATAGCCTACCCCATGGCGGGATGCAAAGACCCCGGTTTCCCTGCAGCAGACATCCTCACAGATATTCTCGCGGGAGACAGATCGACACGTTTCCATAAGGAGCTGATTATGAAAGGAGACCTTTTTGCTGAGGCGGATGCTTCCGTATCCGGTACTGAAGAGCCCGGATTTCTGCTTATCGACGCACTGCTCACAGACTCTGCCGACAAAGCTGTTGACACAGCACTTGACCGTCTCAACGCTCAGCTACAGCGCATTGCAGTCGAGCCGCCTGCTTCAGAAGAATTGGAACGCGCGATAAATAAATTTGAAAGCCGGTTTATTCTATCTACCAATTCCTATCTAAAAATAGCCGAAAAACTCGCTTTGGCAGAAATGCAAGGTGATAATATCAATGACATACTCCCGCGATATAAAGCTCTCACTCCGGAAGACATTCATCTTGCCGCGCGTCAGATACTCGTCCGGGCGAAAGCCTGCACCCTCATCTATACCCCTGCCTGATATCCATTAAAAACGATTTGCTCCTTAATTTATTTATCATTAATTTTGTCACTGCGTCACCCATACACGATGCATGATGAAGTACGTATCACTTCCGGACAATCAGAATCATCCCCTTCCGTTCTATCTCACAATGGAGGAGTGGTTGGCGCGCAACTTCACCGACGATTTCTTTTTCACATGGCAGGTAGATCCTACAGTGATATGCGGACGCAATCAGATTGTTGATCTGGAGGTGGATATTGACTATTGCCGCAACAACGACATCAGCATATGCCGGCGCAAGAGCGGAGGCGGATGCGTGTTTGCCGACAGAAAAAACATCATGTTTTCCTACATCACCACCTCTGCATCTGTCATGACAGAGTTTTCCGCCTACACTTCCATGATTGCATCGATGCTCCGCAACATTGGACTGGATGCCTCTGCGAGTACGAGAAACGATGTTCTGATCGGCGACAGAAAAGTGAGCGGAAACGCCTTTTATCACATCCCGGAAAAATCACGTGCCATTGTTCACGGCACGATGCTCTATGATATCGATTCCGAGAAGATGAACAGGGCGATTACACCGTCAAGAGCCAAACTCGAGTCCAAAGGGGTAAAAAGCGTTGCCTCGAGAATCACCACTATCAGCGAACACTCTTCCATAGGATTGGAAGAATTTAAAGATTTCGCGCGGAAATCACTCTGCGGCGATTCCGGGATGACTCTCTCCGCCGGGGATGTCGAGCAGATATATCAACTCGCCCGGGAACTCATGTCGGATAAATGGGTTTTCAGAAAAACCTCCGGGCAGGCGCTTGTACGCACCGGCAGGATTGACGGAAGCGGTGAATTCAGAGCTGAAATAGAACTTGACTCAGGCAAAATCTCATCCATTAATCTTTCAGGCGACTACTTCCCTCTTGCCGACATCGACACCTCTCTTCTTGATTCCCTGAAAAATACGCCATATAACGCCGGGGAGATCGAGCGAGCGCTAACGGATATTGATGTAAGCAAAATAATTTCAGGAATAACCAACGAAGAGTTCATCACACTGATTATATAAGTTTTTATTCAAATATCATGGAAAATATAAAAAAGACCTGCCTTCATGCGCAGCACATGGCTCTCGGAGCGCAAATGAGTCCTTTTGCCGGCTTCGATATGCCTATCCAATATTCAGGCATAGCGGAGGAGCACAATGCAGTGCGTACAGCCTGCGGGGTTTTCGATGTAAGCCACATGGGTGAGGTGCTCGTAACCGGAGCTGATGCGGAAAAATATGTCAACCATATTTTCACCAACGACATCACGGGTGCACCGGAAGGCAAGATATTCTACGGCATGATGCTGTATGAAAACGGTGGAACAGTAGATGACCTGCTCGTTTACAAGCGCGGTGAAAATGACTTTTTGCTCGTTATCAATGCCGCCAATATCGACAAGGATATCGCATGGATGAACAAATGTGCCGAAGGGTACAATGTGAAAGTAGAAGATCTGAGCGACGAACTCGGAGAACTTGCCATTCAGGGACCTCTGTCAGAGAATGTCATGGAAAACGTATTAGGTATAAGGTGCGCCGACCTTGCATTCTATACATTCAAGGAAACGGCTCTACCTAATGGAGATACGGTGCTTGTCAGTCGCACAGGCTACACCGGTGAGGACGGATTTGAAATCTATGCCCGCCCCGCGCTGATTGTGGAAATTTGGGATGAGCTGATTAAGAGCGGCAAAGCGTTGCCATGCGGACTCGGTTGCCGCGATACCCTCCGCTTTGAAGTAGGTCTTCCACTTTATGGAGATGAGCTGAGCGAGGAAATCACCCCTTTCGAAGCAGGACTCGGCATTTTTGTAAAACTCGACAAGGACGGCGGATTTATTGGCAGGGATGCCCTTGCCGCTCAGAAATCCGAAGGCCTGAGACGTAAGATTGTGGGAATTGAACTTCACGACAAGGCAATTCCCCGCCACGGATATGAGGTTCTCACCGAGGACGGCTCGAAAGTTATCGGCACTGTCACAACCGGCTACCGCGGTCTCTCTGTTGACAAGAGTATCGCGATGGCTCTGATTGATGCTGAATATGCTGCCACCGGTACACCGGTTGCGGTAAAAATCAGAAAGAAGGTATTTCCTGCAACAGTCACATCAAAGAAATTTTTCAAGAAAAGTTATAAAAAATAATTATCACGATTATGAGCAAAACATATTTTTCCAAGAGCCACGAGTATGCGGTAGTTAACGGTGATACAGCAGTTATCGGCATCTCTGATTTCGCACAGAAAGCCCTCGGCAACGTTGTTTATG
>CAMWUZ010000248.1 GCA_947177595.1 uncultured Porphyromonadaceae bacterium
AGTAAATTTGGCGAACTCCTTACCGCTGAGAAGTATAGCGAGGTCTTCGTGCAGCCAGCCACCTCCGTTGTGACGGGTATCGATAATCACCGCGTCATAGTTGCGGTAGCGACCGAGAAGATCCGAGTATGTTTTGCGGAAGCTCTGGCTGTCCATACCCTTGATATGAATGTAGCCGACTTTACCGTTACTCATTTTCTCTACTTTCTCACGGTTGTTGTCAATCCATCTCTTGTACAGCAGATTGCTCTGAGCACCTGCGCTTATCGGTTTCACTGTCTGCTCAAATTTCTTACCGTCTGCAGATTTACCTGTGAGCACAACTTTTTTACCGGCTTTACCTGCGAGAAGAGGATAATAATCTTCGCCGGCTTTTATCTGCTGTCCGTCAATAGTCTCGATAACAGCACCCTTGCTTATTTTGCTGTCTGCCTTTGTAAGGGGACCGTCGCCGATAACTTCCAGCACCTTCAATCCGTCGCCCTTGTAAGCGGGATCATAGAAAGCACCAAGTGACGCAATCTGCTGGGCTGAATTATACGGATAGTAGCGTGCCCCGGTGTGAGAGCCATTGAGCTCGCCGAGCATTTCACCAAGCATTTCCGCAAAGTCGTAGTTATTGTTGATGTGAGGCAGGAAACGCGCATAGTCATCGTGATATCCTTTCCAGTCTATCCCGTGAATAGCGGGATCGTAGAACTTATCCTGCACCTGACGCCAAGCATGGTTGAATATATATTCGCGCTCCTCAGCAGGACGCCAGTTGAATTCCGCGCTAAAGGAAATCGGAGTGATTTTCGCATCCTTGAAGCTCACCTCGTTAAGTCCACCTCGCGAAGCCACATATACTTTCTCTCCATCCTTTCCGGGTTTCATCTCACCGCTGACCCCCTTGATAAGTATCTTGGTAGTGTTTTTGAGCAGATCATGCTCCCAGAGATTATATCCCCCTTCAAAAGCGGCAAGGTAATACAAC
The DNA here is from genome assembly GCA_947177595.1 of uncultured Porphyromonadaceae bacterium. Taxonomy (GTDB): domain Bacteria; phylum Bacteroidota; class Bacteroidia; order Bacteroidales; family Muribaculaceae; genus Paramuribaculum. Next base: position 977 of record CAMWUZ010000248.1, read on the forward strand.
TTGTCACCTTTTGGCGACAAAACGGCATCACCCATGTGTGAAGAATTTACTGTGAGACGCGCAATTCTGTCCTGACGTCCGTCAAGTTCAAATTTGAGAGCCTTCGCAGGAGTTTCTTTTTTCTCTTCCTTCTTGTCCTTTTTGGAATCTTTCTTTTTATCCTTGTCGTCCTTATCGGCTTTTTCTTTATCCTTTTCAGCCTTTTCTTTCTCTTCAAGCAGCTCACGCTCCTCTTTGTTCAGCTGAAAACGATCCCATGCTTCGGGATCAAAGAACATGATATAGGTGTCTTCCTCAGCACCCCAGCTGCCATGGCTTCTGTAACCGGCGCGGTCACTTGCCCATATCATTGCCTTGCCATCGAGCACCCATTTAGCGTTTCCGTCATTGTAGCCGCTTTCGGTAAGGTTTGTCATCTCCCCGCTACCGTCAGCTTTAACGAGAACAACATCCTTGTTATTCCAGCCGCCTTCTCCGATAAAATCAGCAAGGAACCATTTGCTGTCCGGACTCCAACGATACGTCACATCGCCGTCAGAGTACGAATAATTGTATTTTGCAGGGAGAACTGTGCGAATCTTTTTCGTGTCAAGATTGATTACTTTAAGCTCAGTTCTGTTCGCAAGATATGCAACCTCTTTACCATCGGGTGAATAGAGCGGCTGGAAAGAGGTTTCATCGCTGACAACAAGGGGTGTTTCGGTGATTTCAGTTGCATATGTGAAGAGTTTTTCTTCAGTACGGGCAATTTTACTCTCATAAATACCCCATGTGTTTCCGCGTTCAGATGAATATACGAGCGAGCGACCGTCAGGACTGAAATCCACGTTTCTTTCCTGCTCAGGAGTGTCTGTGATGCGTTTGGTCGTATTGTACTCAATAGAAGTGACATAAACATCGCCATGGTTGATAAACGCTACCTCCTTACCGCTCGGAGAAACAGCTATTGTAGAAGCTCCATTGGTTCTCACCTGGGGTTGCAACGGCTTTTCGAGGTTGTCTTTTACAATGCTTACATTCACTTTATGCGGCTGATTACCCTCGGTGAGTGTATAGAGTTCTCCGTTAAAGGAGTATGCCATTTTTCCATCCTTGGATGCCGTGAGAAATCTTACCGGATGTTTTGAATGACTTGTCAGCTGCACCGGCTGAGCACCGGGCGCTGCTTTATACACATTGAAAGATCCGTTTTTCTCGCTAAGATAGTAGTATGATTTGCCGTCTGGCGCCCATATAGCATTGCGATCCTCACCTGCGAAGTCTGTCAGTTTCTTAAACCCGGTTTTACCGTCAGCATTCGCGGTCCAGATATCACGTGCGATTGAAGAGGTGTGGTGCTTACGCCAGTAATCTTCATAGCCTTTCTTGTCTGTGTAGAGTATCTTTCCGTTTGTGCGGTTCACATCAAGCTGATCCATGGCGATTGATGTGAACATCTCAGGACGTCCACCGTTTATACTGACGGAGTAAATCTGAGGAAACTGTCCTGAAGGGAACTGGATATCGGTTGCTGTAGGCATTTCGCTTGATGAGAACAATATCGTTCCATTATCACGGAAAGCAAGCGGAGTTTCAGAGCTTGAGTTTGTGGTGAGACGTTTAGGTGTTCCTCCGTTGGCAGGCATTATATATACATCCAGACTACCTTCTCTGTCAGAGGCGAAAGCTATTGCATTACCGTCAGGACTCCACACAGGACGCGAATCATACGCAGGATTGGTGGTAAGCTGTTTAGCAGTTCCTCCGGTAGCGGGAACGGTAAAAATATCTCCCTGATAAGTAAAAGCAATAGTCTTGCCATCCGGTGATATTGCGGAATAGCGCAGCCATAACGGTGATTCCGCAGCGGTGACTGCGGCAGCGAGTACAAAACATCCCGCAAGAATCAATGACTTTTTCATATTATATGATAATTAATTAGATATTCAGTAAATACTACTGTGCAAAAGTAATAAAAAGTAGTTAGTTGCAAGTTATATGAGATATTATGTTTTGCGGTAGTTTTTCAAGGGTATAAACGCAAGGAAGCCGCGATGCCCGTCAATGGGGCGCCGCGGCTTCGGC
>CAMWUZ010000249.1 GCA_947177595.1 uncultured Porphyromonadaceae bacterium
GCCCTGAATTTGTCACTCGCCTTGCATCCTTGTGTTCGCGTGGCTGCAATGGTGGTATCTGAGATAAACGACAGGTTGTCACCGAAAAAAGCACCGCCGAGCACAGCGGCTACAACGAACGGAATATTTCCTCCGGACGCACCGGCAAGTTCAGCCGCCAGCGGAGTGAGCGCCACTACGGTACCCACCGAGGTGCCGATTGAAAGAGAGATAAAGCAGGCGGCGATGAAAAGTCCGGGCACGATATAGTCGGCGGGAAAAAATCTGAGGGTGAGTTCAACAGTCGCGTCAACAGCTCCGATCTCTTTGGCAAGTGAGGCAAAAGCTCCCGCAAGCACAAAAATCCATATCATGTATAGAATATCGGTGTGACCCGCGGAGCGTGAAAACACATCGATTCTTTCGGCGAGAGATTTACCTTTGAATGTCACGATTCCCCATATACACGCGAGTGCAAGTGCCACCGCAATAGGTATTTTGTAGAAATCTCCTATTATGAGCGACAGCACCAGATATAGCAGAAGGAAAACTATAACAGGCGACAGTGACAGCAATCCTTTCAATGAGCTTATGCGGGTATGCGCATTACATTCGTTTGCCATAAGTATTGCAAAGTAATTAAAAATTATAGACATCGGCAACTTTCGGCATGATGAGATGAGAGCCGGCACAGCAGTAAAACGTGGACTGTGCGGTGAACCTAATATCTTTCCGCAGAGTTATAATTCATATATTCACCAAATAATACCTGTGGTCATGAAAGTAAATACGGGAAAGACTCCGCTCGCAGTAAGCGCCCTCGTCGCAATACTGTCGTTGTCGTTGGTGGTTAATCTTCCGGGACTGGCGGTCACCCCGATGCTCGGCACTCTGTCCAAAATTTTTCCGGACACCACCCAGCTTGAAAAGCAGTTGCTCACCATGCTTCCGAATCTGCTCATCATTCCATGTCTTTTGCTTGCAGGACGATTGTCACTGTCACACCACAAGCTCGCTGTGATTACTTTTTCACTGATTGTCTATTCATTATGCGGTGTAGCTTATCTGTTTGCATCATCAATGGTTCAGTTGATCATAATCAGCTGTATTCTGGGAATCGGTGCAGGTATTCTCATTCCTTTCTCCACCGGTCTGCTCGCGGATACCTTTGCCGGACCGGAGAGAATGAGGCAGATGGGCTATCAGAGCGCAATATCAAATATGACCCTTGTGATCGCCACATACGCCGTCGGTCTGCTGAGCCACGGTAACTGGCATATGCCTTTCGGAGTATATCTTATTCCTCTTATTCCTCTTGCGTTGACTCCGTTTCTGCGTCGCATACCGTCATGTGACCTTTATGGAGAATGTTCGCCACAGCCTAAAGATAATTCGCTGAGTAAGCCTGACGGGACCAACACCGGTAAATTCATAGTTTCACGACTGTTGGCTACAATCGGAGTATATTTCTTCGTGACATATTCTTCGATAGTCATCTCATATTATTGTCCCTTCCTGGTCGAGAAAGAAAATTGGTCAACCGATGTTGCCGGCACAGTAACCGCAATATTCTTTTTCTTCACCTTTGTACCCGGCTTCACTCTCAAGCAGATAATATCCGCTCTTGGTAAAAATACCCTGATAGTGGCGGTGTTGTCGCTCCTTGGCGGTCTCGCATTCTTTGCCTTTGTGAGAGCTGAATGGTCAATGTATGTCGGTGCCGCACTAATGGGATTGGGCTACGGTATCTATCAGCCGGTCATTTATAATAAAGCTACGCTCACAGTCACCTCTCCACGAAAATCCACTCTCGCGCTGTCGATTGTGCTTGTGGCAAACTATACAGCCATAGCTCTGGAGCCTGTGATTATAGATGGAGTAAGAAGTCTGCTCAACGGTAGCGCTATTGTTGCATTCGCGTTCAAGCTCAATTTCTTCCTTACCCTTGCATTTGCATTTCTGGTGGTGCTCAAGCGTAACAGTTTCGTTTTCAGACCCGATTGATTAGATGAAAATAATAACGGCTGAGTGGTCGGGATAAGATTTTTACCGACCACTCAGCTGTTTTTAGCCTGCGAGTTACTATCTTTGCAGAGAAATGAAACGATGTTTAGTATTACCCGCAGTATCGGTGCTGATTATGCTTGCAAATGTTTGCATGGCTAAGTCACCGGAAATAGCTCCCTCCTATGCATGGAAGATGCTTCCGCCGCTGGGACTTCATGAGCCGGCAACCATTGATACTCTACTATATAATTATTATCTTCAGGCGGTACCGAATGATGTGTCTCTCGCATGGGCTACCACCGGTAATCTCGGCGCTCAGGGAATGAATATGATATATTTCGAGCGTCCGGCTATGAGTGATTTCTTCTTTCATGATGCGCTTGCCCACTGGCTGCCTGAGAAAGGTAATCATAAGTTCTATAATACCCGGGTGCCGATGACTCTGCTGAGTTATAATTTCGGTGGCGGTCGCGAAACAGCACAGGACAGACTCACCGGAGTATTTTCCGGAAATATCAACAAGCGGTTGGAGATCGGTGCAAATATCGACTATTTGTACTCTAAAGGCAGCTACAACTATCAGGCTGACAAGGATCTTGCATGGGGACTCTCTACCTCTTATATGGGGGACAGATATGAGTTGCAGATGTTTTACAACCATTATAACCTTCTGAATAAGGAGAATGGTGGTATTACCGACGATTTATATATAACCGACCCGGAGCAACTGCAGGGAGGAAATGCGTCTATCAATCCCAAAACCATCCCTACGCGCCTCACGGCAACCCACAATAGGCTGAGAGGTAAGGAACTTTTTATAAATCAGCGTTATAAAGTGGGGTATTGGCATATAACTCCGCCAAATGACACTATTCCGGGAGATACGATCGAGCACAGGGAGTATATTCCGGTTTCAAGTTTTATCTGGACTCTTAACTATAATGCCGGGCACCATATGTTTAAAAACACCTCCGCCGAGGAGGCGCGTGAGTTCTGGACAAATAGTTATTTAAGTACCAACGGCTCGACCGACATTACTACCTATTGGTC
>CAMWUZ010000250.1 GCA_947177595.1 uncultured Porphyromonadaceae bacterium
GTATTACGCATACGGCATACCTCCATTAGTCGCCGGGTCTGTTGCTCGACACCTTTAGCTACATCGACCACAATTATCACACTGTCAACAGCGGTAAGGGTTCTGAAGGTGTCCTCCGCAAAATCCTGGTGACCGGGAGTATCCAGAATATTGATTTTATAGCCTCCATATTCAAATCCCATGACAGATGTGGCAACAGAGATTCCTCTTTGTTTCTCTATCTCCATCCAGTCGCTTGTAGCGGTTTTCTTGATTTTATTGGACTTAACCGCACCGGCGATATGAATAGCTCCGCCAAAAAGCAGGAGCTTCTCGGTGAGAGTGGTTTTGCCTGCATCCGGGTGCGAGATAATCGCAAATGTGCGCCTACGGCTTATTTCGTCAGTTAACTGTGACATCAAATTGATTTATTAAAGTAGTTGCAAAGTTACTATTTTAAATTAAAACTCACTACCTTTGCAGTATATGGAATTGACGGCTTCGCTACGAAAATTTGTCATGTCGCTCTCTTCAGCAAGAAGAAGGCGCGAAGAAGGTGCGTTTATAGCAGAAGGTACTAAATGTGTGTGTGATACTATTGATGCATTCTCGTTGCGCTATCTTTTTGCCACAAACGACTGGATTGATAAGCATAGTGCCCTGAATGACAGGTATGCTGACAGATTAATCCCGGTAAGTAAGAAGGATTTTGAGAGAATAAGCTCCTTAAGCACTCCTTCTGAAGTATTGGCTGTATATGATTTGCCTGATTACCAATTCACCGCTTCGGTTGCCGATGATGAACTTGTCGTGGCTCTTGACGGAGTGCAGGATCCGGGCAATGTCGGAACTATTATAAGGGCGGCAGATTGGTTTGGAGTAAGGCACATAATTCTGTCAGAAGACTGTGCGGACGCATACAGTCCGAAAACTGTAATGGCAACAATGGGGGCAATCTCCAGAGTGAAAATAATGCGAGGAAATCTTGCTGAAATATTAAATGACTGTTATGCGCCGATTTACGGAACTTTTCTTGATGGTGAAAGCATTTATGAAACTGTTCTTTCTCCAACCGGTATAATTGTCATGGGAAATGAAGGAAATGGTATAAGCGAGAATATAAGCGGGATTGTTAATAATCGAATACTCATTCCGTCTTATCCTCCGGACTCGGTTACAAGCGAATCGCTCAATGTAGGAATGGCAACATCAATTGTACTCTCTGAATTCAGACGCAGATTAATAACGGATTTAAATGGCTAAGGTAAAAAGTGTGTGGGTGTGCAGCTCCTGCGGTGCTGATTCCCCCAAGTGGGAGGGACGATGCCCGAGCTGTGGTGAATGGAACACCATGGTTGAGGAGAAGGTGAGTGTAAAATCCGGAAAGAGTAAATCAATCCTCGGTTCTACCCCAAACTCGCGCCCTCAAAGAGTGAGTGAGATTGAAACCACCGAGCTTCCGAGAATAATCATGCCCAGCAAGGAACTTAACAGGGTACTGGGTGGGGGATTGGTTCCCGGTTCTATGGTGCTTATAGGTGGTGAACCGGGAATCGGTAAATCTACTCTTGTGCTACAGAATACTCTCTCAATCAAAAGCAGGACTATACTGTATGTGAGCGGTGAGGAGAGTGCGGCACAGCTGAGAATGCGTGCCGACCGTCTTGGTAAAGTGAGCGACAATGTTTATATCGTGTGCGAAACATCTCTTGACAATATATTCAATCATATAGAAAACGTTAATCCCGAACTCCTTGTAATAGATTCGATACAGACGATTGCAAGCGATGAACTGGAATCCCCGGCAGGAAGTGTCGGACAGGTCAGGGAGTGCTCTGCAAGGCTGCTGCGTTATGCAAAGGAATCCGGAGTACCGGTACTTATTGTCGGTCATATAAATAAGGAGGGTAGCATTGCCGGACCTAAAGTTCTTGAGCATATAGTAGATACCGTTTTACAGTTTGAAGGTGACAGGAACTATATGTACCGTATTCTACGGTCTATAAAAAATCGTTTCGGAAGCACTTCAGAAATAGGAATATATGAGATGTGTCGTCAGGGACTCAGAGAAGTGACAAATCCATCTGAGATTCTTTTGAACCGCAACCATGAAGAGCTTTCCGGAACAACAATCGGAGTGACAATGGAGGGAATAAGACCCTTTATGATTGAAGTTCAGGCGCTTGTCAGCACTGCCGCATACGGTACTCCTCAACGGTCAGTTACAGGCTTTGATGCCAAAAGAATGAATATGCTTCTCGCCGTTCTAGAGAAACGTGTAGGATTTAAACTCGCTCAGAAAGACGTATTTCTAAATATCGCAGGTGGAATTAAGGTTAATGATCCGGCACTTGACCTAGCCGTGATATGTGCCATACTTTCCAGCAATGTGGATATGTGTGTGCCTGCCGATGTTTGTATGGCAGGAGAGGTCGGATTATCGGGAGAAATACGTCCGGTCATGAGAATGGAACAGCGGGTAAAAGAGGCTCAGAAGCTCGGAATGAAGAGAATGATTGTGCCAAAAGGCAGTCTAAAAGGGATAGATGTAGCTGCCTCAGATATAGAGCTTATAGAGGTAAGCAAAGTAGAGGAAGCCTTCAGAGCGCTTTTCGCATAAAAATAAATACGGCTCTAATCTCAGGTTAGAGCCGCATTACTGATTAATATTATCAATTATCTCGGCAAGACGTTGATTTTAAGTTTGGAATGTGCTCTGTCGGCTTTTGCGCGAGCTTCCTCAACCGAATCGGCGGTAGCGAGTATTACCCCCATTCTTCTATGACCTTTAATTTCCGGTTTGCCGAAAATACGCATCTGTACTCCGGGTTCTTCCAGTACCTTTTCAAGGCAATCCATCTCAATTTTGTCTGTATCTCCTTCAACAACTACCGCGAGTGATGCTGATGGACCATAAAATCTGATTTCAGGTACAGGAAGCCCAAGGAGCGCACGCGCATGAAGTCCGAATTCACTTAGATCCTGAGAAATCATCGTTACCATGCCTGTATCATGGGGACGGGGAGAACCCTCACTGAAGAT
>CAMWUZ010000251.1 GCA_947177595.1 uncultured Porphyromonadaceae bacterium
GCTTCGGACTCCATGCGCGTCCCCACGGTGCGGTCAGAATTTCTATGGTTTTGAGAACGGCATCGAGATTATCTGTGGGCTCTCCCATACCCATGAATACAATGTTGGTAAGACGGTCACTCTCGTCAACCGACAGAATCTGATTCATAATCTGTGCGGCTGTGAGATTGCCGTCAAATCCGTTTCGTCCCGTCATGCAGAAAGCGCAGTTCATCCGGCACCCCGCCTGACAGCTTACGCAGAGTGTTGCCCGTTCCTTGTCAGGAATCATCACAGCTTCGATATTTCTGCCCGGAACTCCGGCAAAGATATATTTAGCCGTGCCGTCGCAGCTTCTATATGTTTCGAGTGGTGCTTCCCGCCCCACTGTGTATTTTTCGCCGAGTTTCTCTCTAGCCGCTTTGGATAGATTGGTCATGACGTCTATCCCGGTAACTTTCTTGACATACAGCCAGTCGGCAATCTGTTTTGCCGCAAATTTAGGCATACCGCATTCCGCGGCTATTTTCTGCAAATCTTCGAGGGTATTGCCAATCAACGGGATTCTGTGCTCAGTCATGGCTATTTACTTACGCAATATATATAAAGGTGAGGCTTCATATCTTGGAAGCACTTCAAGACGGATAGAGCCGGGCGGAGGGGTTATTCCGGGGGGGATACCGAGCGCCTGCGCAACGGTTGAGTAGGCAAGAGCCGGTGTGTTGTTGTCTTTGCTGAGGTGGCAGAGGAACACGTTTTTCAGTTGCGGTGATTTGATTGACGCGAGATATGCTGCGGTATGTGCATTATCCATGTGTCCGTTGTCGGTAGCAATTCGCGCTTTAAGATATGATGTGTATGGTCCGTTTCTAAGCATCTCTGCGTCGTAGTTGCTTTCAATCACGATGAAATTTGACTGACGCATATAGTAGTCGGCGCGCGGGGAGATGCATCCTAAATCGGTAGCGACAGTCATGTGCAAATCGCCTTTGGATATAAAGAATCCGGCATTGTCGGTGCCGTCATGGTCAACGTCAAATGGAGTTATCTCAAAATTACCAATCTTGAAAGTAAATTCCTTGTAGATAGGCTGATGATAGTCTTTAAGGCGGCGCGAAACGCTGTGCCGGCGCAGAATGCCGGAAAGTGCTTTGGGTGTGCAGAAAACCTTGATGTGGTTGTGGTGACGCACAATCGAATACACGCATCTCACATGGTCGCCATGGTCATGGGTGAGGCAGATGCCGTGAATATCCTTCATGTCCAAATCAATGCTCTTCAACCCCTCTATAACCGCACGTGAGTCAACCCCCGCGTCAATTAGAAAACCGCCGTTTCTGTCACCTATAAAAGAGCAGTTACCGCTGCTGCCGCTGCCGAAGCTCTTGAAAAAGATTGCCTCACGCGGACCGGTGTCCAAAACGATAGGCTCTTCAAGCGGATTGACCGGTGCCCGGTGTTCTTCCACGAGCTGTTTTTTCTTCACTTCCACCACGAAATCCCCAAAAGATGAGTGAACAGGTATCGGTATTTCTCTTTCAGGAACAAGTTCCTCCATGAAATCGAAGAGTCCGGGCTGCGGTGTGTGGGGTGTCTTAGCCATATCTCAATTAAACAGAAGGAATATAGTGGGGGTATGGGAGTAGTCGTATGCGGTTTTCTTCCACTCGCCAATCGGTCTGGTGACAATGCTCTGCTTATCTCCACTTATGTCAGATGCCACGCAGAGAAGCATAGATGAGGGGAGTGCGGTGCACAGTTCGGCTATGAGTTTATTATTGCGGTAGGGTGTTTCAATGAATATCTGGGTCTGCCGCTCTTTGCTGATTCTGCGCTCCATCTCCTTGAGTCTTGCCGTTCTTGCAGCCTGGTCAACCGGGAGGTATCCGGCAAAAGCGAATGTCTGCCCATTGAAGCCTGAAGCCATTAGCCCCATGAGTATGCTTGAGGGTCCTACCAGGGGCACCACTTCCACTCCTTTCCGCTGGGCGAGAGCAACAATATCCGCACCCGGATCAGCGACTGCAGGACATCCCGCTTCAGAAATCAAGCCTATGTCATTGCCCTGCATGGCGGGCAAAATCATAGATGGAATCTCATCTACCGGAGTATGCTCGTTGAGGGTGTAAAAAGTGAGATTGTCAATATTAATGGATCTGTCGCATTTTTTCAGGAAACGTCGCGCACTTCTAATGTTTTCGACAACGAAAAATGAGATATTCCTGATCAGCTCGATGTTTCTCTGAGGCAATACGGCATCAAGAGCCCCGTCACTCAGTGGAACGGGGAACAGATATATTTTGCCGAAACGGGTTGCCGGATGCTCTGCCATACCACAAAGGTACGCTATTTTGTTCAACCTGCCAAACTCGATTTGATCGTATCCTTGCCTTGCGGATAAAAAAAAGCATGAAGATCTTCACAGACCCTCATGCCCAGAAATATTAACTCTCTCTATATTGCAAATCTTTAGTTCTCATATTTTTTTGCTCCGTCGCTAACTACAACGGGATACACTTTGGGTTCGTGTCCGTAGCGCTCTTTGAATTTTTTCTTGGCGGTAGCGATGAAGTTATCATAAAGCTCATCCTTGACGAGGTTTACGGTGCACCCACCGAAGCCTCCGCCCATGATGCGTGAGCCGGTAACTCCGCACTCTTTGGCGATGTCGTTGAGGTAGTCGAGCTCTTCGCAGCTCACTTCGTAGTCTTTGGAGAGGCCTTTGTGGGTTTCGTACATACAGCGACCAACAGTATCGTAGTCACCGGCAACAAGTGCATCACAAACGGCAAGCACTCTGTCTTTCTCCTCAATCACGAATTTGGCGCGGAAATAATCCTCGGCAGTGATGTCGGTCTTGATAGCGTCAAGCATCTCCATAGTGGCATCGCGGAGTGTTTCTATTCCGAGTCGTTTGGCAACTCTCTCACAGCTCTGGCGGCGCTTGTTGTAGGGCGAGTCAACGAGTTCGTGCTTAACTACAGAGTCAAGAAGCACGAGCTTGTGACCAACCGGCTTGAAGGGGAAG
>CAMWUZ010000252.1 GCA_947177595.1 uncultured Porphyromonadaceae bacterium
GCCATAGGTCGGCACAAACAAAGGAGAGAAAACTGTCGATAATATTTGACTTACTTTTTTCATATTTGTTCAGAATCAAACGGTTCTTCTTAATCTTGCTATCGGTATCCCGGCTTTTTCGCGATATTTTGCCACTGTCCGCCGTGCTATTTCATAACCTTGCGATGACATAGCCGCCGCAATCGCCTCATCACTCAAAGGAGCGGATTTATCCTCTTTCTCAATCAAAGTTTTAAGGGCAGCCATTACTTCGTGGGAAGAGGTATCCGAATTTTCTTTGGGGCGCTCGCTGAAAAAGAATTTAAGTGGATAAATACCCTGACGGGTAGCCACATATTTGCCGGATGCCGCACGGCTTATCACAGAAAGATCATATCCTGTGAGTTCGGCTATATCTTTAAGAATCATAGGCCTGAGAGTATGTTCATCATCAGTAAGAAAGAAATCCCGCTGAATCTTCATTATTGCGGTCATAACCCTTGAGAGGGTTTCATTTCTCATGTCGAGAGCCTTGATGAAACTTGCAGCATCTTCCCTTCTGCCTCTTATAAACGCCTTTGCCTCAGCCTGTCTGCCCGGAGTAGCCTCACTGACTTCAACGTCTGCATCGGCAAAACTTTTCTCTACCTGAAGCGCCGGAATGCGATTCGGCACAGTGAGAGTCAAAGTACCTCCCTCATTATCCACAATGAAATCGGGAGTGATATGGCGCATTTTATCTTCTCCGTCCACGCCAGACACAGAAGCGCCCCCCGGCTTTGGATCAAGTGAACGAATCACTCCCATCGCATCACGGAGCTGATTTTCATTCACTTTCAGCACTCTGCGCAACCGATCAAAATCCATACGGCTCAACAAATCAAAATTGTGCTCGACAATCTCTCTCGCAACATTCACATCCGCACTCTCAGGCTTTGCTTTCAACTGCAGCAGGAGGCAATCACGCAGATCCACCGCTCCGACTCCGACAGGCTCAAGAGTGCGGACAATATCCCACACCTCCCTAACCTCTTCGGGAGTAGCATCAATACCCTCATGTATAGCCGCATCATCGGCAATCGCACCAATAGTGCGCGTCATATATCCGTTATTATCCAGATTACCGGTAATAATTCCGGCGAGTCGCATCTGCTTGTCTGTGAGATTCATCTGAGCAAGTTGACTATTCAGTTGCTCCATAAGCGAACCACCTCCCTGCACCGCTATCGGCTCAAACACAGCCTCACCCGCGCTATGATTATGCGCTTCAAAACGATAGGAGGGAATATCATCCTCGCTCCTATAGTCGGCAAGCTGAATATCTTCTGCGGTTTCGTTGAATGACTCTTCATCTTTTTCATTAACAGGCAAATCCATATCTACCTCAAGAGCAGGATTCTCCTCCAGCTCACGCTCAACAGCCTCCTCTATTTCTGGACCATTCATCTCCAGAACCCTAACAAACTGCACCTGCAGCGGCGAAAGCGACTGGTGCAATTTCTGTTTCTGGCTTAACTGAAGAGATTCTTTCATGGTCAATACAGGCGTTTCAGATTATACTCATAGCCAATGCCCTCAGCATCAACATATCTCCACACCATAACTGTGCCGGGACGGCGGACTATTTCAAGCTCGACGACTGAATTACCCGGCAGACGCAGTTCCGGAGCGATAGATTTGCCCACACCGTCTATAACAAGTGTATTTCCTGCCTCTCTCCAGTTTGCGTAATATTCCTCCAAATCGTGATGACCGAATTGCCGTGTTGTCTGAATTATGTCGTTCTGAAATTTCACAATAACCGTATTGTCCATCGGCATCAACTCTCCCGAAAGATTAGTTACCGAAACCAATTGCCATGTACCGAACCAAGCACCGATGTCACCGTTGTTTCTGTTACATCCAACCGCGCCCAGAACTAAAGCCGCAAATATGAACAATATGTAAAGACTTATTTTCATCTCTTATCCCTTGAAAAAATAACGCCGGAATATGCCACAGAGATTTCCGCGCCAAAAGTATTTGCAGGCAATTTACCCCTGTCGAGTGCCAGACTTCCCTTAACTGTGAGATTTTTCACCGCGGGGACATACCATTTGAAGGACGCGAGAGCGGAATAGCTGTGACGAGGAGGAACAAGAGCCATAAAACCGTTTCCATACGCCTTGCGCCATCCGAATTTTGCTTCCCATGACATATTTCCATGCAGCCATCCTCTTGCCGCGACATGGACTCCGCGCATACGGTTGCCTATCACACAGTTATATCCGTCAAGGTTGTATATCGGACCCATGACCATCGGAGTGCCGGCAATCATGCCATAATTTGAATATGAATTGTAAAATTTATTATTGTAATAGTCGTCCGCACCGGTAGCCTGCGAAGTCATATTAGTGCCCGCATAATCATCCGGGTCAAAGTGAATAGGTCCGCTCTGATTGGTCAAATCAAGATATTCAACAGCTGCCGCCTCCAATGCCGGTTTATTTTCCCCGATACTTAGCACCACTCCATAAAGCCCGTCAAAACCATTAAGTTTTGCCATTCCACTGCCATCTTCCCACGGGAACTCCACATATCCGCTTATTTTCATGCCTGATTTCAATCTGAAATCAGCCTTGATATCCCATGAGCCGAGAGTATTGCCCTGACAGAAACCCTCTTTTGAAACATCCATAGGCACTATCATCTTGAAAAAGTCAACGAACTTGATTCCGCGATTATCAACTCTATCTACCTCTCCCCTTTTCATATACACGGATTTACCGCCGAACTGACCGGCTGCCTGAGCTCCGAAAGTGAGTGAAAACAACCGTGATGTATCCAACCTGAAATATAACCGGCGGTAAACATACCAGATTCCGCTCGTGGTAAATGAATTGTAATGGTCGCTATGCTTTTCTCCCCATTTGGCATCGGTAAATTTACCGTAGGCAAACTCGCCTTGAATTTTCAGCTTTCCTGAGGTAAACGGTACCGGCTGGAAATCGACGAAGCCTGCACGCACCTGGGGTATGGG
>CAMWUZ010000253.1 GCA_947177595.1 uncultured Porphyromonadaceae bacterium
GCATTAATCTGCTCGGGCTTGAAGTTGGCGATGAAGTCAGCGTGTTTGGTAACTTCAGCCTGTGCGAGTTTCGCATATACCTCAGCAGAATGGGTGAATGAGTCGTTGCGTGTGGCATCGCCGAGAAGGAGGTAGCTCATGATGATAACTCCAGCCATTTCAACGAGGCGACGAGCCATGAAGTCAGAGAATGCATTATCGTTAGCTTCAACAACAGTCTTGACAGCCTCTTCATAGCGCGCTGTCATGGCAACGAGGGCATCTTTTACCCATTTGAGCTCGGGCTTAACTTCCTTAGCTTCATATTCCTTGATGAGGCTAAGGTATGTGCCGGTGGTGACGTGACGAATCGCAGCCACAACCTGAAGCTGGGTAGTGCCTTCGTAGATAGAGGTGATACGCGCGTCGCGATAGATGCGTTCGCAGGCATAGTCTTTCATGAAACCGCTGCCACCGTGAATCTGGATGCAGTCATAGGTATTCTGATTGCAGTATTCACTGCCCATTCCCTTAACGAGGGGAGTGCAAGCGTCGGCAAGTTTGCTGTAATATTTGGCTTCTTTTCTTTCCTCTGGAGTGAGTGTGCGCTCTTTCGCGATATCATCATAGATTTTATAGACATCCACAAATCTTGATGTTTCATAGAGTAGCGCGCGAGAAGCGTCAAGTTTAGCTTTCATCACAGCAAGCATCTCATAAACCGCCGGGAACTCAATGATAGCCTTGCCGAACTGCTTTCTGTCCTTCGCATAGGCGAGTGCCTCGCGATATGCTCTTTCGCTGATGCCAACACTCTGGGCGGCGATGCCGAGACGGGCACCGTTCATGAGAGCCATCACATACTTGATGAGACCGAGACGGGGTGAACCGCAGAGTTCTGCAGGTGCATTCTTATAGGTGAGCTCGCAAGTGGGTGAGCCTTTGATACCCATTTTGTTTTCGATACGGCGAACGTCAACACCACCGTTGCGCTTGTCGTAGATGAACATAGAAAGACCGCGACCGTCTTTTGTGCCTTCCTCAGAACGAGCGAGAACGAGGTGAATGTCGCTGTCACCGTTTGTGATGAAGCGTTTCACGCCGTTGAGCACCCATGTTCCATCTTCTTTCTTTGTAGCTTTGAGCATAACGCTCTGAAGGTCAGAACCTGCATCGGGCTCGGTGAGGTCCATAGACATTGTTTCGCCCTGACAAACACGCGGGATATATCTCTGTTTCTGATCTTCGTCAGCAAATTCGTAAATAGTCTCGGCGCAGTCTTGCAGTCCCCAAAGGTTTTCAAAACCGGCATCAGCACGGCTAACGATGTCAGCAGCCATGATGTAGGGAGTGATGGGGAAGTTGAGACCACCGAGACGGCGAGGCATCGCCATACCCATGAGTCCTGCCTTTTTGCAAAGCTCAAGGTTTTCCTGAGTGCCGGCAGCATATGTCACTCTACCGTTTTCAACCTTTGGTCCATCGTGGTCAACGCTCTCGGCATTTTCAGCGATTTTACCTCCGCAGATATCACCGACAATTTCAAGAACCTTGTCGTATGAATCCATAGCGTCCTCGAAGTTTACGGGTGCGTAGTCAAATTTTTCAGCATCGGTGTAGTTGCGTTCCTTCAGCTCTACGATTTTCTGCATCAAAGGATGAGAAAGGTGATGCTTGAGATCTGGATTATCAGTATAAAAATTAGCCATCTTGCTTTAATTTTTTAATTTTCTTGCTTTGTTACAGTCGCTCCGATTACATAAAAATGCGGAGTATCCTTGAGAATATCCGATGACAAATCAGGGGCGATTTCCGATTCGCCACAGAAACGTAAGACATTGAATTTCTGATCGTACCAGGCTGATCCAAGAAGAACAAGCGGGGTGAATTCATTTTCTTTCCATTGAGTCGTGGCGAATGGACGGGTAGAATACCGGTAAATCGGTGTAGGATTCCCTGAAAAGAAGATAGGGTGAAGATCAAGTTGAATCTGAGTATCTCCCATTTGTGGAAGGTTCACCAAAACACAAATATTCTTACCTCCATTGATGTTGTCAGCTTTGGGAAGGAATCCGATATTAATCTTCTCTTCGGCAGTATAGATGCCTTTTTCGGCATCATATATATCTTCTCTTTTAATACTATTGCGGTCTTCCTCACTAAACTCAGACAACATTGTGCGGTTGCTGAATGCACGGGGCCATCCCGATACATTGTCATTAATCAGGCTGTCTCCCTCATATTCGCGAACCGTCACCGTAATAGTGTATTGATTATCGATGAGGTCGGAAATATCAAATGAGTACAGCTCGTAGCCGGCGGCACGGAGAAGAGCCGCATAGTCACTGAGTGTAGAGTCAACAGGTTTGAGCACATCCGCTTCAGCACTGACATTAACCAGTGCTGTCAAAAGAAAAGCGAGAAGTTTAATGCGGACTGACATAACAAAATATTACTTGGAGTTTTTCTTGTAATATTTAATCAGTTTGGGAATGACATCTTCGGCGTTGCCTGTGATAACATAGTCGGCAATATCGTTGATGGGAGCGTTAGGATCATTGTTGATCGATATAATCATTGCACTGTCCTGCATACCTGCGATGTGCTGAATCTGACCTGAAATACCGCACGCGATATAAAGTTTTGGACGTACGGTGACACCGGTCTGACCGATCTGGCGGTCATGTTCAGTGAATCCGGCGTCAACAGCCGCACGGCTTGCTCCAACCTCAGCTCCGAGTGTATCGGCAAGTTCAAAAAGAAGGTCAAAGTTTTCTTTGGACCCCATTCCGTAGCCACCGGCAACAATGATGGGTGAGTTTTTGATGTTAACCTTTGATTTTTCAATGTGGCGGTCGATGATTTCCACAACAAAATCCTCGGGTTTTACATATTTCTTAACGTCAAGGTTAACGACTTTGCCTTTGTGATCCTTGTCGTGAATCTGCTTTTTCATCACACCTTGGCGCACTGTTGCCATCTGAGGACGACAG
>CAMWUZ010000254.1 GCA_947177595.1 uncultured Porphyromonadaceae bacterium
AATGTGAGCCATGCGGTTTCGTTTCGCTTGCCGTTGAACTCAACGTTGATGGGGATACTTTCATCCTCGCTCGCTTTCCACAGCACCTGAATGGTCATCCGTGCATTTCCGGCAGCGTCAACTGTGCCGTTAAGGTTGATGTCGGCAATGATTTCGCCGTCGAGAAATTCCATAGCGGGAACAAATCCGGTATATTTGGTTTCGCCGTCAATCTCCTCAACCTCCACGTCTTTAACAACTATGTCACCGAGAGCCAGCTCCGTACCGTCAAGGTCAATGCTGAAATCGGGGAGCTTGAAGATGCATTTGCCGTTTACCGGCTCGGTGATATAAACGGTGGCTTTCTGGTTTTCTGCGATATAAGAGCCTGCCATTTCAATAGACAGTGTGCCGTCGAAATCGGTCCATTCTTCGCTTGGAAGCGGTTCCGTATTACCGGTCTCAGAGGTTTTGACACCGTTGAACTCAACATTTATTTCAATACCCTCCCAAAGCACAAGTATCTTCATCTTCGCATTGCCTTGGGCATCGGTGGTGCCGTTTAGGGTCACATCGGCAACAATCGAGCCTTCCGCCAGTTCAAGTCCTTTCACCTCGCCGGTATAGGTATATCCGCCGTTACCGTCAGGGGTCATTGTCACATTCTCAACCACAATGTCGCCGAGCGGAGCGGGACCGTCGCCGAGGTCAAGGCTGAAGTTGGGCAGGCTGAATGTACAGGTGCCGTCACCGTTCTCTTTAATATTGACCTTAGCTTCCTGACCTCCGCCGGTAATATCGTCACCCATCATGTAGATGTTGAGAGTACCGGTATATTCAACGGTCTTTCCTGTCGAGGGAGCGGGAACATCTGGCTTTTTGAAGTTAAGGGTATAGGTGTGGATATTCTTGCCGTCCTCGTCAGCTCCGTCGGCTGTAACAGTTATAGTCACCGCATATTTTGACGAATCGTAAGCGATAGTGATTCTGGCATCAGGATTCGAGCTCACAGCGGTAACGGCACCTTCGGCGGGCACATCAACAGAAGTGAGACGGTATGTGAATATATCGGTGTCGAAGTCGGCGAGGGGAGTGCCGTTGATGCTTATTTCCGAGAGTCTTGAGTTGACAGGCTTGTCGAAACGCAGGGTGTAAGTGTGGGTTTTCTTGCCGTCGAGGTCGGCACCGCCTGAGTTCGTAACAGTAACGGTAGCAATACCCTCGGCAACATTTCGCGACACAGACACGGTTGGTCTGCCGGAAGCCTTCATCGCAGTGCCGTCAATCTCGTTCTGAGCCGGGAGCGCTCCGCCAATAGTATATTCAAATTTGTCTCTGTCAAATCCGTCCACCTCTTCTCCTCTCACTTTCAGTGAAACGAGTCGTGAGAAGTAAAGCAGATCGAAACGCAGGGTATATACAGTTGTGGAGGCATATTTACCGTCTGCATCTCCTGAGTTTGTAACGGTAATGGTGACAGTAGCGGATTCTACATCGGTATCTATTTTATAGTCGCTGATGCCGTTTCCGTTATATAACTGAATATCAATTCTATCCTTTTCAGGAAGCTGTCCCGGTAGTGTATAATCAAGCTGCGACGGGGTGAAATCGGGAATCTCCTCTCCGTCAATGGTTATAGACGATGCTATGGAATAATATGGCAGATTGAACTGCACGATATAAATGTGGCTTGTCTTACCGTCTATATCTTTCTGTCCGCCGTTGGTAACAGTGATTCGTGCCGTAGCATTTATATGGTCGAAAACCACTGTGGCAACCGGATTACCGGAGCATTGCTTGAACATATAGTTGAAAAGCGCCCGGGCGTCCTCATCGGTCGCGGGGAGCTGACCGGCAAAGGCTATCGGTGTCTTGCCGTCCTGTGGCAGTCCGGTTAGTTCCTGACCTCCGATTGTGATTGATTCGAGGCGGCTGAAATATGGCAGATTGTACTGCACGGTGTAGGTATGGCTGCTCTCGCCGTCAATGTCAGGCTGAGTGTTTGTAACCACCACAGTAACCAGCGCCTTTTCAGCATTGGCTGATTTCTCTTTGATCTCAGCCTTACCCTCGGCATTGCTGCCCTTTATCACAGTGGGTGTGACAGTGGGGCTTGCCGGCATCTGGGCGTCAATGGTGTAAGTGAATGTGTTGCGGTTGAAACCGGGCACGGCTACGCCGCCGATAACAAGCGACTCAAGGCGTGAGAAGAATGGCGCGTCATACTTGAGCGTATATGTGCGGCTTGAAATGCCGTCTGTGTCAGCTTTGCTGTTTGACACTTTTACCGTAGCGGTAGCGGTTTCAAGATTCAGGCTCACCTCATGCTTGATGACACCGGCTGTTTTCTCCGGAAATTCAAAAGTAGCCTCTATCTCTTCCACTGTTTTAGGCATCTGACCGGGAACGGTAGCTCTGATTGTCTCGCCGGTTTCCTCCATCAAATCCACTTTTTCATCGGCGGTTATGATAGCTGAAAGTCGGGAATAATAGGGGAGGAAGTGCAGGGTATAGATGCGCTCATCCTCACCGTCACTGTTTGAAATCTCATTGCTCACGGTAACGGTTGCAGTAGCCGCATTTGTGTCAATGCTCACCTCGACTTTGGTGCCGTCGGTGGTGTGACCGTCGTATTCCAGAATGGTGTAGCCGATTTCGCTCTCCGACCCGATGACGGGACTGTCGAGGTAGTAATCGAATACATCGCTGTCAAAATCCGGCACCGCGGTTCCGCCCACACTCAGGCTTCCGAGTGACACCGAGCGGTTGTCATGGGTGCGCTGGTTGAATGTGAAAGAGTATGTGTGTGATTTCTCACCGTCATAGTCAGTTCCTCCGTTCGGATTGCTGACCTTGACCAGCAGTTTGGGAGCGGGTGAATCGTACTCATCTCCGTCACGGGTGATTTCCACCGTGAGCTCTTTGCCTTCAAACCACTCGAAGCGAACCCTGTCATCAATATTGTCATCATGCCTGTAGCCGTTTACGGTAT
>CAMWUZ010000255.1 GCA_947177595.1 uncultured Porphyromonadaceae bacterium
TATCGCTGTCGGTTATATTCTTGACCGGTTTACCGACAGCACCGTGCCGTGGGCAGACGGTTTC
Organism: uncultured Porphyromonadaceae bacterium; assembly: GCA_947177595.1. Classification (GTDB taxonomy): domain Bacteria; phylum Bacteroidota; class Bacteroidia; order Bacteroidales; family Muribaculaceae; genus Paramuribaculum. The sequence goes on from CAMWUZ010000255.1 coordinate 65, forward strand.
ACAACCGCTCTCAGCATCGTGGCTATGTGGATGCTCGCGCGCAAGTATGTCGAGCAGTGGATTGTCTGGATTGCAGCAGATATAGCGTGCGCCATACTTTATGCCTACAAGGGTTTGTGGTTTACCGGCAGTCTATATCTAGTGTATGCTGTCATAGCGGTATTCGGGTATAGTAAATGGAAACGTTTAATGGGCGATAAATGAATTCTATAACTGATTTTAAGCCGGAAGCCGTGGTGATAGATGCCGGTAGTTTTCATAAAAATGAAACTGCGCTCAGGTGGCGGGATGAGTGCGAGCTGATTGTGTGCTGCGACGGCGCAGCAAACGGTTATCTCTCGACTCACAGCAAGGTATGGCGCATTGTTGGCGACTGCGATTCGCTCTCTCCTGAAATTAACGAGAGGTATCACGGTATTATACGCCGCTTTTCCGATCAGGAGACAAATGACCAGACCAAAGCCGTGTCCTATCTCGCCGCCAAAGGAGTAACCAAAATAGCGATACTTGGCGCAACCGGTAAGCGTGAGGATCATACTTTGGGGAACATCAGCCTCCTGCTGTCATATCTCTGGCAGGGAATAGAGGCAAGAGCTTATACGGATTATGGGGTGTTTATTCCGGTATGCGGCACAAGGACGTTCAGTTGCACTCCCGGTGCTCAGGTCTCGATTTTTAATTTTCGTGCGACCGGACTGAAATCGGATGGGCTAAAATATCCTATCAGAGATTTCGACAGTTTGTGGCAGGGAACGCTCAATGAGGCGCCGACCGGTGAATTTACTATCCATGCAACCGGTTCCTACCTCGTGTTTATCAACTACTGAGGCTGGTGATGACCACAAAAGTGTATTGTCTGATAGTCGTTAGTGAAAAGTAGAGAATGAGTTGTTTATTCCATTCCAATATTCTTTCGCAGAGTCTGTCTCAATAGTTCCTTTCTCTTTAAGGCAAAATCATCAAAATTCTCAATATCCAAAGATGTATCCAGGGGAATAATTGCATCAGTTAAAATATTGTCGCGAGTTCGTCCTTTGGTCATTTCACTGGTTACCCAGTCATTGAGGGTCATAGCATTTTTTGATTCATTTTCGTTGCCTTGAAGCATCTGAAGATTAATTATGCTATTGGCAACTGCAAAATTTTCATTATCACGACTAAATGATGAAATTGGGTGCAGATGATCTTGGTGGAACTTGCGGTCGGCATAATTGAGATTTGGATAAAGCAGGGATAACAATGCAAATGAGTACTTTGATCCTTTCTGTGTTGATTCAAGCAAATTGTATATATATTCATCAGATATGGATGTGGAATTACCGACTCTTTCCATCTCTTCAGCCGGAAAAGCAGTAATTTCTTTATTATATGTAACTTCGTTTTTTATAGATGAGTCAAGCATTATGGCACGTACTTTCTGCAATATGCTGTCAGAACTGGCTCCAAATGTTTGTAGAAGAAGAGTTCTCATGAGCCATCTTCTTATTTCCTCACGTTCTACGTTGTACTTAACAGAAGTGGAAAAATCGTTATATTTTCCTGTATGATAGAGATAAAAAAGAATGGGAAGAGTAGCGTTATATGATGTTAATGAGAAATCCTTGAGACCAAAAGATCTTAAGAGTTGGAATAATTCAAGTATAGCTAATCTAATCTCATCCCATTTCTCTTCAAGAAGACTCACTAACTCAGATGTGAAATTCTTTATTTTAAATTTTACCTCACGGCTGTGCAGAATAAGGAAAGCACGAAGGATAAAGTCTTGGGTTATTTTGAAATCCAATGCGTTGACTTCGCTTACCAACTGAGATATTAATTCTTTAGCATTCTTTTTCCAATTAGCAACAACAATAGAGAATAGGATGTCTGATAAACTGAGTGGTGTACCGCCAGAATTTACTCTGACAAAAATATTTACGGCTCGCTCTGGATTACTGTCATCTTCTTCATAATAATTGATTAGTAGTTCGTTGAATACTACTTTTTCAAATCGTTTGAGTCGCTTTTTTTCTTCTCTTGTTAATTGATGGTTATCGGAGAAATCATCTAGATCATATTCGCCATTAGGATTCCCAAGCTTTAATATTTCTTTTGCTTTGAACCATTTGTGACCGTTCTTATCAATCCATAAGTCTTTTGATTCAGTTTCTTTCTCTTCTCTAAAAAGAAATTCATATCGTTTCTCATTCTCATCTTCAGGCATCTCACTGCTTATATTGAGATATAAGATACGTGTAGGAAATGATTCCTCACTATATTTCCAGGAATATCTAGGACGATGATAGGCGTATGAACCATGCAGACCTATGAAAAGAGCGGTTAGGCGTTGCTGTCCGTCCAATACGGCATGAAAATCATTAAGTGTTTCAGTGGGATAGGGTGAGTCAAATGTATGGTAGTTTTGAATAAAACGTGTTAGAAAATTATAAAACTTATACTTAGATTTACCCTCTCCTTTTACTTTCCAGAACAACATTGAACTGATAGGATAGCCTCTCATTAGTGAATCAAAAAGATTTTCAATTTGTACCGGACTCCATACAAATTCCCTTTGAAAAGATGGTAGAAGCATTTCATGTGCTGTAATGCGCTGAATTGCATTGTAAATTGTGATGGGAGACTGAAATCCTGCCATAAGTAGTATTGATTTAAGGAATGATATGTGCAAAGGTAATCAAATTAATATAAATATTGATTAGGTTAATAAATTTATTTGAGAGGGTGATTTGAGGGATAAAAGAAAATCGCAACCAATTATTAAAATTGATCGCGATCTTCTTTTTTTTAGTGTCCGAGATGAGATTCGAACTCACACAGCCCAATGGCCACTACCCCCTCAAAGTAGCGCGTCTACCAATTCCGCCACCCGGACAAA
>CAMWUZ010000256.1 GCA_947177595.1 uncultured Porphyromonadaceae bacterium
GTGTATGCGCTTCATGTGAGAAACGACAATTCGGATTCTTCCCGCTATATAGGCAGGAACTCTCTTGACGTGGCTGAGCAGGCTGCGGCAAGTGTGGATGTGAGAATCACTCCACTTGAGCGATATGACATGAATTTTGTTACCGGCGTGGTCAATACAATTGAGGAGCGCGACATTGACAGGGTGATAATCGGACTGCACCGGCGCACCAATGTGATAGACTCGTTCTTCGGTGACAAGCTGATGCAGCTGCTCAGGAGTACAAATAAAATGGTTGTGATAAGCCGCTGCTTTATCCCGGTGAATACCGTTGCGCGCATAGTGGTGACTGTGCCGGACAAAGCGCAGTTTGAAACCGGCTTTACAGCATGGGTTGCCTCTGTATGCAATCTTGCCGCACAGATAGGTTGCAGGTTGATATTCTGCTGCAGTGAAACCACCCGGCTTGCTATTGCAGGGGCGATCGTGCGGGGGAGATATAGTGTGCGGAGCGAGTATCGTCGTATGGATGAGTGGGATGACTTTGTGCTTCTAAGTAACCGGGTAAGAGAGGATGACTTGTTCATTGTGATTAATGCGCGTAGAGCATCGTTGAGTCATACGAGCGAGCTTGATTCGCTACCCGGTTTCCTTCAGAAATATTTTGCGCGTAACAATCTGATAGTGATCTATCCGGAGCAGTTTGGTGATGAAGCTGAATGCCTTACTATGGCAGATGTTCTCAGCACAGATATAGTTTCAGCACCGTCTCCGCTATGGCGTAGAATGCGTGCGGCATATCGCAGTATGCTTAATCTTCGAAAACCTGGCAGAGGCAGCGAGTCACATGATATAGAGCTATAATCTTTGCGGGGAGGGAGAGCAATGATTACGAGGGAAGAGGATTATTTGTAGTCGTCTGTAATTCGATAGAGAGTCTCGAAGATTTCTTCGTCAACATTTGTGAGAGCTACGTTTCTGCGCGCCATGACCTTGCGTGCGGTTTCAAGGAATTTAGATATAGGTACTTCGCTGAGTCCGGCTGTGGAGCCTTCCATGAATGATGGAACGAAGTTGCGTGGATAGCCGGCTCCGTGGATGTTCACTCCTATTCCGAGTACGGTAGCGGTGTTTATCATGGTATTGATTCCGGTTTTGGAGTGGTCACCCATTATCATTCCGCAGAACTGGAGTCCTGTGCGCAGGAAACGGCGGAGCGGGTAGTTCCAGATTTTGATTTCGGTGTAGTCGTTCTTGAGGTTTGATGCGACGCATCCCGCTGCGATGTTGCACCATTCGCCTATCACCGCATTGCCCAGAAATCCGTCGTGCGCTTTATTGGAGTAGCCGTTAAACACAACATTGTTTATTTCTCCTCCAACCTTGCAGTGTGGTCCGACAGTGGTCGCTCCATAAATTTTGGTGCCCATTTTTACTTCGGAATTTTCGCAGAGTGCAAACGCGCCTCTGATACATGATCCTTCCATTACTTCAGCATTCTTACCTATATATATGGAGCCATGTGTGGAATTGAGTATGACACCTTCAACTGTCGCGCTTTCTTCAATGAAGATTTTTGACGGGTCGCCAATCACGGTATTGGTTGGGCTGACAGGTTGTGACTGCCGTCCATTGGTGATAAGATGGAAGTCAAATTCAAGTGCATTGGCGTTGATGAGGAATATGTCGTAGGTCTTTTTGATGAACGAAGGTATTTCATCAATTTCAATCAGTTCAAATTCAGTCTGATCCAGAGTGCCTCGCGCTGCGATTACTTCTCCTTGAAAACTCAATGCCTGTCCCGGAGCGAGTGCTTCGACGCCCTGCACAACCATAGGGGTAGGAAGAAAATGTGATGAAATGATGATGTTGTCACCGTCCGGGCTCGATATACATGGAAATTTGATCGAGAGGTAGTCCTCTGTAATATAGGAGTAAACTCCGGGCAGGAGCGTTTCCCATTTTTCACGTAGTGTGAGGATGCCGATGCGTAACTCGGCAACCGGGCGGGTGAATGTGAGTGGTAGGAGATTGTTTCTGGTCTCCGGTATATCTTTGAGTATGATATTGCGCATTTTTGTAGAATTTTACGCAAAATTAATAATTATATGTGTAGTATGTGAATGTTGTAAGGGAAAAATATGGCGACTGTATTTAAAACGGGTTGAAGAGAGTCCTTTCAAAAAAAATATATAAACAAAAAGGCGGAAATGTTTGTGGATTAGAAATTTAGTTTGTAATTTTGCATCGCTTTTTAGCCCGAAGAGGCGCTTGCTGCCAGCTAACTGTTTGTGAAACAGAGTGGTTGCGAGTGTCTATAGGTGTGTAAAAGGTGTGTTTATAGAAAGTAATATTAATTAAACGATAAGTAAAACTAAAGAACTAAGATGCCTACCATTCAGCAATTAGTAAGAAAAGGACGCGTGGCTCTCGTTGACAAGAGCAAATCGCCTGCTCTGGACTCTTGCCCTCAGCGTCGCGGTGTTTGTGTGCGTGTTTACACTACCACTCCCAAAAAGCCTAACTCGGCAATGCGTAAGGTTGCCCGTGTAAGACTTACCAACGGTAAAGAGGTGAACAGCTACATTCCGGGCGAAGGACACAATCTTCAGGAGCACTCGATTGTGCTTGTTCGTGGCGGTCGTGTAAAAGACCTTCCCGGTGTGCGCTATCATATTGTTCGCGGTACTCTTGATACCAGCGGTGTGAAAGATCGCACTCAGCGTCGCAGCAAATATGGAGCAAAGCGCCCAAAACCGGCTAAGAAATAATCATCCCGGTTCGCGACCTTACTAGAAAAAACAAACAAAGAGATCAGAAAAACGAGTTTAAAAACTTAGTTTTTGATTTAATTGGAAGGCTAATTCACCGGTTGAGTAAATGGCGTGAGAGAACGTCGTTGAAGATTAAAGAAGCAGCAACCAAGCAAACAAAAACAACA
>CAMWUZ010000257.1 GCA_947177595.1 uncultured Porphyromonadaceae bacterium
CAGTGCCAATAATGGCACAAAAATACAAAATTATCCATGATTTACCAAAACAGAGAATTTTGCTCTTCCTTTTAATTATTTATCTTTCCACCATTTATGCTTTCCATCAGCTTAACGGCATCCACATAGCGGGCAATACCTTCCGCAACAAGCTTTGCATCACGCATAGCGTGAACAACCGTTGCGGGACGGTTAGTGACATCACCTCCGGCAAACACACCTTTTCGGCTTGACATTCCATATGGATTATCGCGGGTGAGCACATATCCCCTGTCATCCACCTCAATACCATCGGTCGATGATATGATACGTGCCGCCGGAGCACTACCGATAGCCATTACGACATGATCAGCGGGCAATACCTTCTCTTCTCCATCTATATTCAAGGTCACATCCTTGATACGCTCGGAATCCTGTGCCTGAATGCTCACGAGGGTTGTATTCCAGAAAAAATTCACACCCTCCTTAACCGCCTCCTCATATTCGGAATGCAGGGCATTCATACTGTCCACGGTGCGGTGATAAATCACATTTACCTCCTTGCTACCCATTCTCAGAGCGGTACGTGCCGCATCAATAGCAGTGTTTCCGCAACCGATCACAAACACAATATCACCATTGCCCACAATAACCTCGTCGCGCGACATCCAGCCGCTTTCAAAGAGACTTACACGACGTAAGAAACGGATTGCCTGACGCACCGCAGGGTGATTTATTCCGGGAATATCCAGCCGGTTCGGCACTCCGGTGCCGGTACCCATGAAAATAGCATCAAACCCTTTTGCAAACAGTTCATCAACTGTGATATTCTCACCAATAGTAGTGTTGAGATGAAAAATCACGCCAAGATTTTCTATTTTCTTGATTTCGCGTCTTACCACTTCTTTCGGCAAGCGGTATTCGGGTATGCCGTACATCAGCACGCCACCCGGTTCCGGCTCCATCTCAAAAATCTCGACGGCAAACCCCTGACGGGAAAGATCGCCAGCGATGGTGAGTCCGGCAGGACCACTGCCAATGACGGCAACCTTGCCACGATTCTTTTGCGGGATAGCCTCATGAGTAAGATCCGCGTCTGAATCAAAATCTGCGACAAACCTCTCAAGCCTGCCTATATTGATATGCTGCCCTTTCTTGGCAAGCACACAATTACCCTCACACTGGCGCTCGTGACCGCACACCCTGCCGCAAACTGCGGGCAGATTGCTGCGCTCATTGATTATAGCCATGGCATTGCCGAAATTACCTTTGGCAAGCTCGGCAATCCAGTCGGGAATCTCATTGTTGATAGGACATCCCTTCTTACATGAAGGGACTTTACAGTGAAGACATCTCTGAGCCTCGCGTATTGCCTCTGGCAAAGAATATCGCTCGTTTACTTCTGTAAAATTTTCTGTCATTTGATATTAAGTTATACTCAGCTGTCCGGATTCGGCAGAAATCTATTACTATCTTTCTATTTCCATTTAAATCATAGACCTCCTCTCACAAAATTATTGCCAAGACAGCCCATTTCAGCCGACAAAATTATCCATATCTTTTTACATATGGTTCATGGAACCGCTTTATTTTATCAACTCCATTAATTATAGAGTATATTTTTACAATCAATATACATCCAATCTGTCGATGTCATCGACTTTATTGGGCGAAATTGCCTTACTATTCCCCTGATTTTACCCAAAATCGGGGAATTTTGTTTACTTTTTGCTAATTTTGCCCAAAATTTTGAGGAATGATTTCCCATATTACCATACGCCGATTAATTATAGCGCTTTGTGTCACTCTCACCACTTTTTGTGGCGCTGAGGCTAAATTCACCGTGGTGCTCGACCCGGGACACGGGAAGGAAGATCACGGCGCCGTGGGCAAGATTTCCAGTGAAAAGGATATCAATCTTGATGTCGCGCTCAAGGTGGGTGAGTTGATAAGGAAAAATATGCCTGACGTAAAGATCGTTTATACCCGCGATAACGACACTTTCGTCACTCTTCAGGGGCGCGCCGATATTGCCAACAAGGCAAAAGGTGATCTATTCATATCTATCCATACAAACTCTGTTGACAAGAAATCAAAGAACTATCTTACTGTTCACGGTGCATCGGTCTATACACTCGGATTCAAGAGAAGCAGCGAAAACCTCTCGGTGGCAATGCGAGAAAACGCCGTTATGAAGCTTGAACGCGACTACTCCACCACATACGAAGGATTCGACCCGTCATCCACCGAGTCATACATTATTTTCGAGATGAGTCAGAATCTCCACATGGATCAAAGCATCGAGGCGGCTAATGAGATACAGAAAGAACTAGTCAGCACCGCCGGACGCTATGACCGTGGAGTGAGACAGGCTAATTTCTGGGTATTGTTCAAAACTAGTATGCCCGCCATACTCGTGGAGCTTGATTTTATATGCAATCCGGAGATGGAGCGGTTCATGAATTCCAAAAGCGGTAGGGAAAAACTAGCCACAGCGATTTACAACGGGTTTGCGCGATACAAGAGTCTTGCCGACAAGCGCGCCGGCATAGCCTCTGTTCCAGCCAAGATTCTTGCCGCTCCCAAAGACAATGTAAACGAAAAGGTGTCTGAAAAACAGACTCTGGAAGTTGTCCCTGTAGATCCACCGGCCAAAGAACCCGCAACCGAATGTGACGACACCCCTATTATATATAAGGTGCAGTTTTACACCTCCGGCTCCAAACTTCCGGCAAACTCTCCCAAACTGAAAGGCATCAGTGATGCCGAATTTTACCGCGATGGAGGAGGTGTTAAATACACTACCGGAAATTTCCTCACAGAACAAGATGCAAAAAAAAGGCTCGCGGAAGTCAGGAAAAAATTTCCTGATGCGTTTATAATCAAGACTCTCGGCGGAAAGAGAATCAAATAACTGTCAATAATCTCCACATTATAATAT
>CAMWUZ010000258.1 GCA_947177595.1 uncultured Porphyromonadaceae bacterium
GCTTTCGCAAGAGTTGAAACGGTTGGCGGAAGAAATAGGTGTCTATGGGAAAAATTATGATTCGGTGCGGTCTGCATATCTGGCGGCGCTCTCGTATGCAACCACCGGCGACTCGATATTCATAGGTGGTTCGACCTTTATTGTCGCAGACTTTCTTGCCGAGTGTATATAAAAAATGCCCCGGAAGGGGCATTTTTTTCTGTTAATGTGGAAGTAATTATTTCACTGCGATAGTTTCAATTTCCACTAATACCTGTTTGGGCAGTTCACGTACGGCAACCGCTGAACGAGCAGGATATGGTTCGGTAAATTCTGTGCCATATATTTCGTTCATTTCCCCGAAGAGACTCATGTCGGCAAGGAATACGGTTGTTTTTACTACATTGCTGATTGAAAGTCCGGCTTCAGCTAGAATAGCTTTGATATTGCTGATGCTCTGTGCGGTCTGAGCTTTGATGCCTTCGGGTATTTCGCCGGTTGCCGGATTAACGGGAATCTGACCGGAGATAAATACCATGTTGCCAAGATCGATTGCCTGACTGTAGGGTCCGATTGCTGCAGGTGCAGCTTTTGTTGAAATTACTTTTTTCATAAATCAATCGTTTATTAAAGTTCTATATTTAGTGATATTATTGGTACATTATCCGCAATCTCAGTCATAGATGAGGTTATTTTAGTGCATAAATCATTGGAGGCTTCAAATTTTTTATCGAATTCCGGAATGAAATCCGAGGATCCGACATTTTGCATTCGCTTTATAATCTCGCCGCAGGTAAGGGTACTGACATCAAGCGAGGGCTGAATCGGGTAGTCGGGTGAGTCTTCATCCGGTCTTAGATAAGATATGAGTCCGGCATTATGAAGAGTGGAAATAATCTTATTTACTAAGCTCATGGGCAGACCATACTGGTGGGACAGCTCGGATGATGTCAGTGGAGGCATATCCTCATAAAACCGTTTGGCGATTATTGCCATTACTCCGAGAATCACTTTACGATGGTATGAGAGCGATATGTTTTTTACATCTAAATAATAGTTGTATAACCCTACATTTTGCAATGCAAAGCAGAGCAATGCTCCTATAAGTGTTATTAGCCATACCAATTGTAGCCATATCAGCAGGAGGGGCAAGAATGAGAAACTTCCGTATATGGCATTATAGCGTGTCACATACATCTGTCCGGTGACAAACAGCCATTGTAGTATCTGAAAGGCTATCGCTACTGCAAAGCCTACTATGAATGCATTTATAAATTTGACTTTGGTATTCGGAATCAGCATATACGCACCGCAAAAAAACAGAGCGGTGAATATGAGACTACCTATATCAAGTACCCAGTCGATTGCAGGACGCAAAAAGTTTACATGAATTATATGTTGCAGGGTAGTGGACATGAGCAGGGTCAGTCCGGCGCTGCATATCATAAGCACTGGAAGCACGAGTAGGATTGAGATGTAATCTGTTACTTTACGCATGATAGAGCGCCCCTGAACATTCCATATCGTATTGAACGAATCTTCAACGCTCATCAGCAGGCTTATCAAAGTCCATAGTAAGAAAACTATACCGACTCCTACAAAAATACCCTCGGATGCCTGATTAAGATATGAATCAACAAATTTAAAGGCAGCCGTAAGTGCTACGTGCTGTGAAGGAAGATAAGAATACAGCTGATTCTGAAGCAGCTCCTGAAAGCCGAATCCTCTGCCTATTGCAAGCAGCAGGGCAAGAGCCGGCACAAGTGCCAGCAGGGTCCGGAAAGTCATTGCACACGCCTGTGACTGTAGGTCGCGGTCGAGGAAACTGCGCACTGATATATTGATAATCTTCACTGTTTCAACTTTCCAAGTGCGCCGCGGATCTCTCCATACACCTGTTGTACAGTATGTGTATAGGTCAAGAATCCGTTGCTTTATAGTTTGAAAGCGTGAGGATGTTTCCCGGTTGTCATTAGTTTCGTTGCTCATGCAAATAATAACATTTGATGCGGACTAATGGATTTGAGTCCTTAGCCTCATCAGTTATTTGTCGCAAAAATAGCGATTTTTTATTACTTTTGTCATTCAGTTCTGATACTTATATAAATGGCAGGTAAATTAAAAATGGTGAAAGATCTGCTCGGGTTTTCAGGTCCCGAGTATCGTACCGGTCTCGTTCTCAGTGGAGGAGGAGCCAGAGGTTTTGCTCATGCAGGTGCGATTAAGGCTCTTAAAGAAGTTGGAATTCAACCGGATATTATAGCGGGAGTGAGTGCGGGATCGGTTGCTGCGGTGATGTATAGTGCCGGCATTGAACCGGAAAAAATGGTTGAGTTGTTTCATGATAGCCGCTTCTCTGATTTTTGTGAGTTTTCCATGCCTAAAGGAGGATTATTTCGCCTTGATAAGTTCAAGAACTTCTTACGCAAACACATTCCCTATCCCAATCTTGAAGATCTCCCTATTCCTGTAGTGATAGGAGCGACTAATCTTGACGAAGGTACTAAAGTCATATTTGAAAAGGGTTCCCTTCCTGAAAGAGTTGCAGCGTCATGCAGTATTCCTATTGTATTTAAGCCGCAGAAAATAGATGGTGTGAGATACGTTGACGGTGGAGTGCTTCATAATTTGCCCGCCTGGTCAATTCGCAATCGATGCAAATATCTAATCGGAATAAATTGTTCGCCGCTGTCAAAGACAGTAGTTGGAAACGGAATTGTGGATATTGCTATGCGTTCTTATGAATTGATGGCTAAGACAAACGTTATTCCGGATATGGAAATGTGTGATATTGTTATCCGCAATGAGGAGATTGCACGATACAAGGTGTTCAATCTAAAGGAAATAGAGAAAGTGTTTGAGAGTGGATATCGTGACACTATGAAATTTTTAGAAGAAAATGGATTTAAGCGTCATGCGGTTCATGATGAAAACCAAAA
>CAMWUZ010000259.1 GCA_947177595.1 uncultured Porphyromonadaceae bacterium
TAGACAGACGTATTACTTTCCATTCGGTAAGAAGTGCCTCAGAATCAGCATCAACAGCTGCATCATACATATCTTTCGAGTAAGAAACCTTATCACCGAGGCGCCGACGGCATTCGTCCATTGCTACCGGATCATAAACACTCACCTCGGCACCTTCAGCAATCAGGCTGTCTATCACCGTGAGGGCAGGGGCGAGACGCATATCGTCGGTTTCAGGTTTGAATGCAAGCCCCCATATGCCGATTTTTTTTCCTTTCAGCGATCCGAGCGCTTTTTTTAGTTTTTTTACAACAATAGCTTTCTGATCTTCGTTGACTGCCTCAACAGCCTCGATAACTCTCATACGGTAGCCATGTTCCATGCCGGTGCGCATAAGCGCCTTGACATCTTTCGGAAAACAAGAGCCTCCGTAGCCGCAACCGGGATAGAGGAACTTGGAACCGATTCTGGCATCAGCTCCGATACCCTTTCTGACCATGTTGACATCCGCGCCGGTGAGCTCACAGAGGTTCGCAATGTCGTTTATGAACGAAATCCTGGTCGCAAGCATGGCGTTGGCGGCATATTTGGTCATCTCCGCTGATGGAATATCCATAAAAATAACGCGGAAATTAGACAGCAGGAACGGACGGTAGAGGCGTTCCATCACCTTGCGGCTACGCTCGCCTTCCACTCCTATCACCACTCTGTCCGGTGACATGAAATCTTTGATTGCCGCTCCCTCTTTCAGGAATTCAGGATTGCTGGCTATCTCAAATTCAATATTAACGCCTCTTTTTTCAAGTTCTTCGCTAACAATACCGCGCACAATTTCGGCAGTACCCACAGGCACGGTACTTTTCGTCACGAGCACATTAAATTTTTCAATATTTCTGCCGAAAGTACGCGCAACAGATTTGACAGCGGTGAGATCGGCACCTCCGTCATCGTCAGGAGGAGTGCCTACTGCACAGAAAACAGCTTCAACATCGTTGATACATTCTTCAAGCGAAGTGGTGAATTTCAAACGGCCGGCAGCGACATTTCTGTCAACCAGCTCTTTCAGTCCCGGCTCGTATATAGGAATGACACCGTTTCGCAGCGCCTTGATTTTATCCTCGTCAATATCGACACAGGTAACCATGGCACCCATTTCAGCAAAGCATGCCCCGGACACGAGTCCAACATATCCGGTTCCAACGATAGCTATTTTCATATGTCTGATTAAAAGAGGTAGGCAACGCGGAGGCTCCACTCGGTAGAGCGCGCGCTGTAGTCGGTTAGAATCTTAGCTTTGGTAACATAAGTCATACCTAGATTATATGACGCCGATACCTGCCATTTCTTCAATATCTCGCCGCCGATGCCGAATTCAAGTCCAAGATCACCTCCGGAATATTCCATTGCTTTTACCTTACTGTTAGCGAGGCGTATTCCGAAAGTAGGTCCGGCATATACAAATGGCGCGAGCACATCTTCAAACCCGTTGAGATTAGTGTATTTAAAGCGCAAGTGAACAGGCAATGCAACATAGTGCAGTGCGATATGCTCCTTGCCATAGCCCTGTGTCTGCCACATTACTCTATCTCCCAGGTTCACATTAGCACCACGTTCATCGAAATATAGACCGAGGTCAATACCGAAGCCGATGCCGGGAAACATCATTTCTGCAATCACGCCGGCAGAGAATCCTACAGTCGGGTCAATGCTGACAAGATCCTGCTTGAATTTGAGGTCGGTTAACGATATGCCTGCCATAGGTCCGTAACGGAACTGGGCTTTAGCGGTGGGGGTAGCTGCAAGTGCAAAAACAGCAATGACGGCGAATATAATTTTTTTCATTGTTCTCTCTAAAATGAAATTTCGCTGCAAATATACAAAATTTATCTGTTGGGAATGTCAACCTCAGTTTCTCTGCCATTGATGAGGTAGTCGGTGAAGTAGTCCACCATTCTCCAATAGAAATATTCGTCCATATTGCCGAATGAGTGGCGCTGGGTTGGAATATACAGGAAATCGAAGCGCTTGTTTGCATTTATAAGAGCATTTGCCACTCTTATTGAGTTTGCGGGATGCACATTGTTGTCAATATCGCCGTGAACAAGCATAAGATGTCCTTTCAGATTTCTTGCAATTTCGGGATTTGTCTTGATTGAGTAAACGAAAGTAGTATCACCTTTTTCATTCACCACTTCCTTCACTCCGTGGTGGGTTTCGCTCCACCAACGGTTGTAGATACGGTTGTCGTGATTACCGGCTGCCGAAACAGCAACTTTGAAGAAGTCCGGATACTGGAGCATCGCGGCAGTGGACATGAAGCCGCCTCCGGAATGACCGTGAATACCTACTCGGTTTATGTCGATATACGGATGACGGGCTGCAAGCGCTTCGATAGCAGCCTTCTGGTCAGCCAAGCCGTAGTCTCTGAGATTTCCGTAGCCATAGTTGTGGTACCACTTCGAGCGGTTGGGATGACCACCTCTGTTACCGACGGTCACGACAATGAATCCGGCTTGTGCAAGACGGTCGGTGCGGACAGACATTCTTGTAAAAGGATAGTTTGTGGCTTCTACCTGCGGACCGGGATATACATAGTCTATAATGGGATAGCTCTTCGTGGGATCAAAATTGAACGGTTTGTACATTACTCCGTATAGATCGGTAATTCCGTCAGCAGCCTTTACCTTGAAGGTTTCGGGGAATTTATAACCTGCTTCTAAAAGGCGTGAGAAATCAGCGCGTTCAAGTGGGAGGATTTTGCCGCCTGTAGCAGTGGAGAACACAGCAGCTTCCGGCACGGTATCCACCCGTGAATAGTTGTTGATAAAATAGCGGGCGTTGTCATCCATTACAGGCGCATGGAAATAATCACCGTTTGTGAGGCGCTTAACAGGACCTCCATCAAGGCTCACACTGTAAAGATGC
>CAMWUZ010000260.1 GCA_947177595.1 uncultured Porphyromonadaceae bacterium
ACCTTAATTAATATATGGCACTTATAATACCACTTAGAGGATTCACCCCCCGGATTGGCGAAGGCACCTTTCTTGCTGAAAACGCAACCATCGTTGGTGACACCATTGTTGGAAAAGACTGCAGCATCTGGTTCAACACCGTTCTCAGAGGCGATGTCAATTCTATTCGCATCGGAGACAGAGTAAACATTCAGGACGGCAGCGTTCTCCACACGCTCTACCAAAAATCAACCATTGAGATCGGCAATGACGTGTCTGTCGGTCACAACGTCACCCTCCACGGATGCAAAATCCATGATTTTGCCCTCATTGGTATGGGAGCTGTTGTGATGGACGACGCTGAAGTTGGAGAAGGTGCGCTTGTCGCCGCAGGTTCCGTCGTTCTTTCCCGCACAAAGATAGGATCCAACGAACTTTGGGGTGGAGCACCGGCAAAGTTTATTAAAATGGTTGACCCAGAACAGAGCAAGGAACTCAACCGTAAAATCGCCGGAAACTACTTGATGTACTCCCGCTGGTACACTGATCACGAATAATTATACGCTGCAAAATACAGAAAGAGATGCCCTGATAGGGCATCTCTTTCTGTATTTTGCCATAACCTTATAACATACCGGAAGACCATAAAAACCTCTGAGACCACAAATTCCCTTCACCCACCCAAAATTCAATATTTAAAATGAAAAAATTCCAAAAAAATACCACTAC
Organism: uncultured Porphyromonadaceae bacterium; assembly: GCA_947177595.1. Lineage (GTDB taxonomy): Bacteria > Bacteroidota > Bacteroidia > Bacteroidales > Muribaculaceae > Paramuribaculum. The sequence continues at coordinate 709 of CAMWUZ010000260.1, forward strand.
CTTTGCAAAAATTTTTTAACCAATCATATTCATTTTATCCTGCTAAATTATGAAGAGACTTATTCTCTTTGCCGGCATGATATGGCTCGCCTGCATGGCGGCTGTCGCTGCCGACATCAAATGCACAGGAGTTGTGGTTGATGAACTAAACGAGCCGATGCCCGGAGCTACTGTCTCCGTTCCCGGCACTGCTATCGCCACAGCTACCGATCTTGACGGCAAGTTCACACTCAGTGTGCCTTCTACCGCCAAAACAATCAAAATCACATTTATCGGCTACAAGACCATCGAAAAGGCTCCTGCCGCTAACATGGGAACCATTCAGATGGAAGTCGAAGGTACAACACTCGCCGACGTGGTCGTTACACAGTCTATTGGTAAGACACGCGAAACTCCGGTAGCCATGTCAACTGTTTCATCAGATGCTATCGACTACAAAATCGGCAATCAGGAACTCATGGAAGTGCTCAAGACTACTCCCGGTGTCTATACCATCCGTCAGGGTGGTGGTTTTGGCGACGCCGAAACCCGTTTGCGCGGTTTTAAGAGCGCAAACGTCGCCATGATGGTAAACGGTATTCCTATTAATGATATGGAATGGGGAGGCGTTTACCAGAGCAACTGGGCGGGACTCTCAGATGTCGCTTCAAGCATACAGACACAGCGCGGACTCGGTGCTACCATCGTTTCTACCCCCTCAATCGGCGGTACTATCAACATCACCACCCGCACAATCGACGTTAAGCGTGGAGGCAGCGTGTGGTACGGTATGGGTAACGACAACATGAACACTTATGGCGTTAAAGTATCAACCGGTCTCATGGACAATGGCTGGGCTGTAACATTTCTCGGATCAAGAAAATTCGGAGACGGATACATTCAGGGTACTAAATTCAATGCCTACAACTACTTCTTCAATGTATCCAAGCGTATCAACGATGCCCATCAGCTCAGTTTCACTGCATTCGGCGCGCCGCAGACTCACTTCCAGCGCTCAAACTACGATGGTCTGACTGTTGAAGGCTGGCAGAATGTCAAAAACTACATGAACGGAGAAAGCATGTACCGTTACAACCCGACATACGGTTTTGACAAAAACGGTAAAATGCGCAACTCTAACTATAATGTGTACCACAAACCACAGCTCGCGCTCGCCCACACTTGGCAGATTGACCATACACAGAGCCTCTCCACTTCTATATATGCCTCTATCGCTCAGGGATATGGACTCAAAGGCTACGGTAGAAATGGATACAATAACGACTGGTACGGATCATCAAACGGTGTGCTAAACATGAAATTCCGTGCTGCTGACGGCACTTTTGACTACGCTGCTATTCAGAATATGAACGCCGCTTCTACAACCGGTTCAAATATGGTTATGGCTCGTCAGAACAACAATCACCAGTGGTATGGTCTCGTTTCATCATACAAAAAACGCATCGATTTCAAAAACGGAAATAGACTCAATATCATCGGTGGTCTTGACCTCAGATATTACATTGGCGAACACATAAACAAAATCTGTGACCTCTACGACGGTGCCTACTATATTGACGACAAATCCCGTGGCGATGTGAGAGTTGCAAACAATAACCTCGCGGCAAATCCCGACTGGAAATATGCTAAACTCGGTGTTGGTGATGTCATTGCACGAAACTACAACGGCTATACCGCTCAAGAAGGCTTCTACGGTCAGTTTGAGTACACCCTACTTGACAAAAAATTGAATCTCGTCCTATCAGGAGCGTTCAACAACAATACTTACTGGCGTAAAGACTTCTTCTATTACGACAAAGATCATGAACGCTCTAAAACCATGAACTTCATCGGCGGAACAATCAAAGGCGGTATTAACTACAATATAGATCGCCACAACAACGTATTCTTCAACACCGGATACATATCTCGCGCGCCATTCTTCAGCGGAGGCGTATTCCTAAACTCTAACTATTCAAATGTCACCAATCCCAATGCCGTAAATGAAAAAGTTTATTCTGCTGAAATTGGTTACGGATTCACCTCACAGAAACTTGCCGTCACACTCAACGGCTACTTCACCAAATGGATGGACAGAACCATGGCACGTACCGGTGATATTCTTACCGGACCTCATGCCGGTGACCGTTTCTACTTCAATATGGAAGGTGTTGATGCACGTCACATGGGTGTTGAACTCAAC
>CAMWUZ010000261.1 GCA_947177595.1 uncultured Porphyromonadaceae bacterium
CAATGAAATGCAGTTGCGGGTCTGTGAGAAATTCGCGCGAGGTAGAAGCTCTCACTCCCGCCCAAGTATCAAAACCGCGACGGAGACTTTCATCGGCGATAAATCCACCAATGAAGCCTCCGGCTCCTATAATCAAAACTTTTTTATTCACCGTAGTTTACCCCTGTGCATCCTCCTCAATGCTGAAGTCGTCCGGTATTTCGGTATCGAAGTCCATATCGTCAAGGTCATCGAGCTCGGTATCATTTTCATCCTTGCTAACCGGCTTGTCCGCAACCTTTTCTTTGCCTTTGGCGGGATTTCCGGCGGTACCTTCCTTGAGGGCTTCCATTATTTTCTCTTCCAGCTCATCGGCAAGTTCGGGATTATCCTGAATTACTTTCTTTGCCGCCTCACGACCCTGGGCAAGCTTGGAGCCGTCGTAGCTGAACCAGGCACCGCTTTTCTGAATGATATTCAAATCAACGCCGAGGTCAATGATTTCGCTCGAACGGGAGATACCTTCACCGAACATGATGTCAAACTCCGCTCTCTTGAAAGGAGGCGCAACCTTGTTCTTCACCACCTTGACTTTGGTGTGACGTCCGAGAACATCATCGCCATCCTTGAGAGATGTGCTTGAGCGTATGTCGATTCTCACACTTGCATAGAACTTAAGGGCGTTACCGCCGGTGGTCGTTTCGGAAGGTCCGAACATCACGCCGATTTTTTCACGGAGCTGGTTTATAAATATGCAGGTGGTGTTTGTGCGTGAGATTGTGCCGGTGAGCTTACGCATAGCCTGCGACATGAGGCGGGCGTGCAGACCCACGTTCTTGTCGCCCATCTCGCCCTCTATCTCATTCTTGGGTGTAAGAGCCGCAACGGAATCGACAACGAGAATATCAATGGCGGCAGAGCGTATAAGCTGCTCGGCAATTTCAAGAGCCTGCTCACCGTTATCGGGCTGTGAGATGAGGAGATTGTCAACATCAACTCCGAGTTTTTCCGCATAGAAGCGGTCAAAAGCATGCTCGGCATCAATAATTGCGGCGATACCGCCCATTTTCTGCGCCTCGGCTATAGCATGGATAGCGAGGGTTGTCTTACCGGAAGATTCAGGACCGTAAATCTCGATGATTCTGCCGCGGGGAAAACCTCCTACGCCGAGAGCATGGTTGAGACCTATCGAGCCGGTGGGAATCACCTCCACTTCCTCCACAGTCTCGTCACCGAGTTTCATAATAGATCCTTTGCCGAAATCTTTTTCAATTTTCGCCATCGCGGCTGTCAACGCCTCAAGTTTAGCTTTCTTGGGATCAATCGCAACCTTATCCTTTTTAGCTACAGTCTTTTTCTTTTCCATATCTATGAGATTATTATTTGTTTCTGATACAAAGATACGAAATAAAGTGAGCCAATTGGATGCACAAGTTAGTTAACGTAAGTTATTTATCGGTAATCGGTAAACTATTCCTGCTGAGCCGTGTTTTAATAGTACATAGCAAAAATTACTTTTTCCATTGCAAGAAATGTGATAATGATTGGTTTATTATCTAAGCGAGGAGACGTTGTGAAAACATTTCCTCGTTTGTTTTTTATATACCGGTGATATAAGCGCTAACCCCGGCTATTCCTCTACTCCTTGCTGAATATGGAATCAACTGCATTGATTATTCCCTGACCTCTTATCTCACGTTCTAAAATTGTACCGTCAGGTCCAATCAAAAATATCATGGGAATCCCATTGAAACCATACAGACTCATCGGGGCATCACCAGCATCTATAATCTGAGCCCAGGGATATTTGAGCTTATCAAGAGCGGCGAGAGTCCTGTCGTGACTGTCCCAGGTTGCAACACCAAGAATCATGAAATTATCTTCGTCTTTGTATTTTTCATATAGCGGACGAAGAGTCTCTTCAGCTTCCTGCTTGCAGGGACCGCACCATGACGCCCAGAAATCTATAAGTACATACTTACCCTTACCAACATAATCAGATAGCTTCACATCTTTTCCATCAACCGATTTGCCCTTGAAATCAATAAACGGCTTTCCCGGCTGCGAGTTTCTGACTGTGGCGAAAAATTCATTAAAATACTTGGTCAACTCGCGATCCTTGATGTAATCCGGCATTTTGGAGTAAACTGAATCCCACTCGTCAGAAGAGAGTTTATGAAAATTGCCCAGCTTCATCAATGCATCCTCTCCAACTCCATCAGGATTATCTACTATCGTCTGAGTATAAAGTTCAATGAATTTGGGACGAAGTTTATTATACGGGTGACTGAAAATCTCACCTAATTCCGGCTGCTCAAATCCATGGGCACGCAATTCGTTACTGAATTGTTCCAGTTCCGCCCCAATTTTCTCATCTTCATCCATAAATGCAAGATGACTTGCTGTAAGTCGGGAGCCTGACAATGACCGATGCGTATTTAGATCTACAACCACAAGCGAATCAAGAACACAATTTGCGTAGAGCTTGCCCTTCTCAACTCTCACATACGCCGGGCGGGAATAATGTCCCATGAACTCAAACTGACCGTTTTTGACAATCGCGGTGTCAAATGTCTGTCTGGTATCATAATCAAACATATAGAATTCATTGCCGTCCTGACCTTCTACCGTCCCCCTGACAATATAGTCAACCGGTTCTGAGAACTTATTCTCTGCATAAGAGGAACTACTTAAAGTGCAATAGCAAGTTGCACAAATTGCAAGTAAATGTTTCATAATCATTCTCTCGATAATGAAGGGGTCAATTATGATATATAAGTCATATGCAAAAATAGTAATTGAATCGACAAAGAAACTAATCACCCAAAAACATTTTTCGCTGAGGCATAAACGCAAGGAAGCCGCGATGCCCGTCAATGGGGCGCCGCGGCTTCGGCAAGG
>CAMWUZ010000262.1 GCA_947177595.1 uncultured Porphyromonadaceae bacterium
CTTTTGCAAATTCCACAATAAGAATCGCATTTTTAGCCACGAGTCCTACCAACATTACCAATCCAATCTGAAAATAGATATTGTTTTCAAGTCCGCAGAGCCATATTCCCAGATATGCGCCTATCCCCGCGACCGGAAGAGAGATAATCACGGCAAGAGGCACAGACCAACTTTCATACTGTGCGGCAAGGAAGAGGAATACAAAAATGAAGGCAAGCATAAGCACCAATCCGGTCTGACCGCTCTGATGCTGCTCCTGATATGACAGTCCGCTCCACTCTACTCCGATATTCTCAGGCAATTTCTCATGCACAATCTCCTCCATAGCCGCCATTGCCTGACCTGAGCTATATCCGTTTGCAGCCTCACCGGTAACGGTTGCCGAGGTGAACATATTGAAACGCTTGATAGAACCGGCGCCGGTGGTGTAGTAAGAGCTTCCGAGAGAAGTGACAGGCACCATCATACCTCCGCTACCGCGCACATAGAAGAGATTGAGATTGGCACGGCGCGCACGATAGGGCGCATCAGCCTGAATATATACCTTATATATGCGGTTGAACATATTGAAGTCGTTGACATAGATAGAGCCTGTAAACGCCTTCATCGTAGAGAAAATATCGGTCATATTCACTCCGAGGAGCTGCGCCTTATCACGATCCACGTCAAAATACAGCTGAGGGATGTCACTCTGCATAGAGGTGGAAAGTCCGCTTATCTGACGCGCCTGCTCGGCATAAACTTTCAGAGTATCGACAGCCGCCTGCAAATCGGCATAGGTAGCTGTGCCACGCGCCTCAAGCACCATTTCAAAACCTCCCGATGAGCCGAGACCCGGAATGACAGCGGGCGAGGAAAGATATACCTTGCTCTCGGGATAGGTGGATAGTTCCGCGACAGTTTCCTCCATGATAGCGGAGATTTTTCCGGACTTCCTCTCCTCCCACGGTTTCAGAATCACCGTGAGCTGACTGTGAGACTGATTGGTACCCATACGCGGACTTGTGCCTGTAACCGTGAGCACATGGTCAACATCCGGCTGCTCCATAAGCCATGCCATAGCGCGCTCAGTGACTTTTCTCGTTCTCTCAATAGTGGCACCTTCGGGCAGTTCCAGCTCCACCGTGAAATATCCCTGATCTTCCTGCGGCATAAAGCTGGTGGGTACAAATCTGTTCATCAGCCATATAGCCACAAGTATCATGCCATAAAGCGCCAGCATTCTCTTTGGAATCGCGAGTGCCTTGCGCACGAGACGGCAATAGAGACTGTTACCCCTTTCAAGAGTATTATTTATTGCTCTGAAAAACCGGTTTTTCTCACCTGACTCAGGGCGAAGAAGCATCGCGCACATCACCGGCGAGAGGGTGAGAGCCACAACAGTGGAGAGAATCACAGACACTGCGATAGTGATGGTAAACTGGCGATACAACTGCCCGGTGATACCCGGAAGGAAACTCACCGGCACAAATACGGCACACAGTACGAGCGACATAGCGATGAGCGCACCGCTGAGTCCCCCCATAGCCTTACGGGTAGCCTCCTGCGCCGACAGACCCTCTTCATTCATGATACGGTCAACATTTTCCACCACCACGATAGCATCATCCACCACAATACCGATAGCGAGAATCAAGCCAAGCAGGGTGAGCATATTGAGGGAGAATCCGAAAATGAGCATCACGCCGAATGTGCCGATCAGCGAAATAGGAACCGCCACAACCGGAATGAGAGTCGCGCGCCAGTTTTGCAACGACAGGAATACCACCAGAATAACCAGTATCAGCGCCTCGAAAAGCGTGCGATATACATGGTGGATAGACTCCGATATGTAGGTGGTCATATCAAACGGAATCTCATAAGTGATTCCTTCAGGGAAACCTTTGCTTATATCCTGCATCTGCTTCTTGACAGCAGCCGCCACATCCATGGCATTGGAGCCGGGAAGCATGGTGATTTCCAGCACGGCGGCATTCTCACCGTTTATTCCGCTCTCAGTTGCATAGCTTGACGCTTCAAGCGAGATTCGCGCCACATCCTTGAGGCGAATCACGGAACCGTCGCCATCCGTGCGTACAACAATATCCTCAAATTCGGTGACCGATGACAGCCTGCCGCGTGCGGTGATAGGCACTGTCAGATCAACACCCTCCATAGGTGCCTGACCGAGAACACCGGCAGCGCTCTCGCGATTCTGATCCTGGAGAGCTTTCTGCAAATCGCTGACAGTCAACCCGAGGTCGGCAAGTTTGTCGGGCTGCACCCATACCTGCATTGCGTAGTATCTTCCGCCGACATTCCTGATAGAGCTGACTCCGGGAATACGCCTGAGCATATCGATAATATTCAGCGTGGCATAGTTGCTGAGGTATATCTCGTTATATTTGGGGTCGGATGAGAGCACGGTTATAGTCATCAACTTGCTCGCCGTCTCTTTTTCCACTGAAATACCGTTTTTTATCACCTCCGCAGGCAGACGTGATTCCGCTTTCTTAATGCGGTTCTGAATGTCAACCGCTGCCAGTTCCGGGTCAGTGCCGATATCGAAAGTCACGGTAGCTGAGAAACCGCCGGAGTTGGAACTTGACGATTGCATATAGATCATACCGGGGGTACCGTTCAGTTCCTGCTCAATCGGAGTGGCAACAGCCTGAGTCACGGTGAGCGCATCAGCTCCGGGATAGGATGCTGAAACCTTCACTACCGGAGGTACAATATCCGGATACTGGTCAACCGGGAGCATCATCAACCCAATCGAGCCATTATGAATATTTACATACAAATTAAAATTTAAAAAAACCGGTTGTAAATGAAAAAAATAGTTTTAATTGGCGGTGGTTTTTTTG
>CAMWUZ010000263.1 GCA_947177595.1 uncultured Porphyromonadaceae bacterium
TAGAGAAGGTTTTCGTATTCCTTACCGGTCTTGGGGTCTTTGTGGTTGCCGATTTCAAGTGCGGTACAGTCGGCGGTGAGACCGCTGTGGAGACATGACGAAACACGGGGACCGAGGTCACGACCGATGCAGGTTGCACCCATGAGGCAAATCTGGGGTTCAATTTCCTTGAAGAGATTGATGAGCACAGATGCGTGGGGATTTGAAGTGTAGGGGTAGAATTTCTTATCTTCTACCTTATATACGGTATCAGCACCGTACTGAATGATTTCTTTTTCAATATCCTTGAGGTTGTCGCCGATAACGACTGCTTCGAGTTTAACACCGAGAGTGTTTGCAAGCTGACGACCTTTTGTGAGGAGCTCGAGGCTCACATCGGCTACTTTGCCGTCCTCATACTCACAATATACTATAAGATTATTTTTATCGCTCATAATTATTCTTGTTTAAAGATGAGGTGATTAGCCGATAGTGTGGTTGGCAAGGAGTTCCTTGACGAGATTTTCGATAGCCTCGTCATTGTTCTCAAGACGAAGATTTTCCTTAGCGGTGAACACTACGTTTACAATATTTTTCACTTTTGTGGGTGAGCCTGGCATACCGATCTGTTCGGGATCCGCTTCAACATCGGCTGCACTCCATTCCTGAATGTGGAGCTCGGGGCGGCGTGCGTAGATTTCTTTAGCGCTATCGCTGAGAGCCTCAACACCGGAGGGAGAAGTGGCGTGTTTGAACTTCATCACGCGCTGAGCGTTTCTGGGACGGCATTCAGCGGCAGAACCATTTACTGTAACTACACAAGGCAGGGGCGCCTTAACTGTCTCAACGCCGTTTTCAAGGCGACGTTTAACAGTGACTTTGCCGTTTTTGATGTCAAGTATATCCTCAGCATATGTTACCTGAGGGATACCGAGCTTTTCAGCGATCTGGGGACCAACTTGTGCGGTATCGCCGTCAATAGCCTGACGACCACCGAGAATGATGTCCACTTTGCCAATTTTTTTTACAGCCTGAGCGAGTGAATAAGAGGTAGCGAGTGTGTCAGCACCTCCGAGCACTCTGTCTGTGAGAACGATACCTCTGTCAGCACCGCGGAAGATAGCTTCACGGATAACCTCACTTGCTCTGGGAAGACCCATAGTGAGAACTGTTACGGTAGATCCGGGATTAGCGTCCTTGATGCGGAGTGCCTGCTCAAGAGCGTTAAGATCTTCGGGGTTGAAGATAGCCGGCAGGGCGGCGCGGTTGATAGTGCCGTCCTCTTTCATTGCATCTTTGCCCACATTTCTGGTGTCGGGCACCTGCTTTGCGAGCACAACAATGTTTAGACTCATATTATAATTTTTTATTAATAAGTTTCTATTTTGAGTGCAAATATACGTATTTTCAGCGAAATAGCAAGTTAATCAAAGCTACTTCCGTCAAAGCAGTGGGTGCAGACCTTGCATTTGGGAAGTCCGATCGATTCTATCACATCTTCGATAGAGCTGAATTTTAAGGAGGTGATTTTGAGCTGCTCCCTGATTCTCTCAACCATAGCCTCATATCTGTGGCTTCCGGTTGTGGCATATTCTTCGAGATATGCATCCGGATTACCTTCCAGTTCCGCAATCACGCGGCGGGTGATAAGTTCCATCTCGCTCTTTGACGCGGTGAAATTGAGGTATTTGCAGGGGTAGATGAGGGGTGGACAGCTTATGCGCATATGCACTTCCTTTGCTCCGTTCTCAAAAAGGTCGGAAACATTGTCCCTGAGCTGTGTGCCCCTTACAATAGAGTCGTCGCAGAAAACCACTCTCTTGCCTTTCATAAGGGCTGTGTTGGGAATCAACTTCATCTTCGCTACAAGCTCCCTGCGCTCCTGTGTGCTCGGGGTGAAGCTACGAGGCCATGTGGGGGTATATTTCACAATGGCTCTCTTATAAGGAATCTTTTTACCTTCGGAGTATCCGAGAGCCATTCCAATGCCGGAATCAGGGATGGCGCTGACAAAATCAGAGTCGGTTTTGTCGGTCTTACCCATTGCGGCACCGCAGGCATAGCGCATTTCATCAACGTTTCTACCTTCGTATTCGCACACCGGATAGCCGTAATATGTCCAGAGAAACGCGCATATCTGCATTTCATTTCCGGGAGCTTTGAGCTGACGGAGACTGTCGGCAGTAAATTCCACAATCTCACCCGGTCCGAGATTATATTCAATCTTGAAGCCGAGATTGGGAAACGCACAGGTCTCGGAAGTGGCTGCGTGAGCGCCTTTTTTCTTACCGATTATAATCGGTGTGCGTCCGAGGCGGTCTCTTGCAGCTATTATCCTGTCCTCGAGGAGCAGAAGCATAGAGCAAGAGCCTTTCACTCTCTTATATACATTTTCAATGCCGGAAACAAAGTCAGTGCCTTCACTGATGAGGGCTGCAATCATCTCAGTAGGATTGATGATGTCGTAGCTGTGCTCACAGAAATGATGACCTTTGGCGAGGAGTTCTTTCTCAAGCTCCTTGATGTTGTTGATTCTGGCAACAGTGACAATAGCGAATTTGCCGAGATGACAGTTCACAATAATAGGCTGAGCATCGGTGTCGCTAATGACACCGATGCCGCAGTTACCAGAGAAATCATCAAGATCTCCTTCAAATTTAGTGCGAAAATAGGAATTTTCGATATTGTGGATAGAGCGGCTGAAAATACCGTCGTGACATGTCGCCATTCCGGCACGCTTGGTGCCCATATGACTGTTGTAGTCAACTCCGTAAAAGAGATCGTTGACACAACGTTCCTTTTCGGCAACTCCAAAAAAACCTCCCATGTTCTACATTTGCCACTGAAGGAAGACTAGCTTCATATT
>CAMWUZ010000264.1 GCA_947177595.1 uncultured Porphyromonadaceae bacterium
AAGGCGGATGCTTTTGCTGTTGGTGAGCATATTGCGCGTTGCGGGTATGTACTGGTAAGTGGCGGTGGACGCGGCGGTCTTATGGCAAGTGCTATAGATGGAGCTCTCAATGTGGGTGGTAAGGCTATTGGTATCTTGCCCCATTTTATGATAAAGAAGGGATGGCAGCATGATAAGTTGACAGAGACCATCTCGTGCCCGGATATGCACACCCGTAAGCGGACTATGGCAGAAATCAGCTCAGCTATCATCGCTCTTCCGGGTGGAGTGGGTACACTTGACGAACTTATGGAGATAATCACCTGGAGGCAACTGGGTCTGTATAAGGGTAATATTGTGATTCTGAATACAGATGGCTATTACAATCCTATTCTGGAGATGTTTGATAAGATTGCAGAATTGAATTTTATGCGTCCTACAGAAACTGTTCTCTGGAAAGTAGCCGCTACTCCCGAGGAGGCTGTGGAGGCGGCAATATCTTAATCCATTGTACATGGGGCAGATTGATCAGATTTCATATTTGAATGAGGAGCCGGATATCATTGAGATAGAGACCGACTTGCCTGATCCAATACCTGCCGATACGGCAAATGCTGTTGAAGCCACAGATACTGTTTTTCATTTACCTCTGTTGGAGTATAGTCTGATAGAGGGGAAAGTATGTACTTTTCAGGAACTCCCATATGAGCCGGGTATTCACGGATTCCGACAGGCTTATTCCACCGGTATTCCCGTGGAGGTGCGTCCTGTCCTTCCGGGATATGACACAGGAGTGGCAAGTATGGTAATAGGTGTTTTTCTGCTCGTTGCTCTGAATCTGCGTCATTATTCGACCTTTTTGAAAAGTTTTGTCCGGGATCTTTTCTCTGTCAAGCTCCATGACAATTTATTTGAAGACCATTCCGCAACAGAAACTAAAGTGGTGTTCTCGTTGGTGTTGCTCCTTTGTCTGAGCGAAGGAATACTGTTGAGCGGAGTAGCAAATATTCCGTTACTGGACAGTTATCCGCCCGCGGTGCCAATTGTGGCGCTCACACTTTTTGCGGGACTATATTATCTATGGCAGATTGTGATATATAATTTTATAGGTTATATCTTTACCGGTAAGGAACAGAAAGGAATCTGGCTACGCGGATTCAATGCCTCGCAGGTGCTTCTCGGTCTGGTTCTTTGGATTCCCGCGCTCATCACTCTTTTTGATCCCTTGGTTTCGTCAAGAATGTTTATATGCGGAGTCTGCCTATATGCCATAGCTCGGATTATCTTCATAATAAAGGGATTTAGAATTTTTTACAACAATATGTTCTCGCTGATATACTTTATTTTGTACCTTTGCAGCCTGGAAATTATTCCGCTTTTAACAGCATATAACATCATTAATTATCTGAAACTTTCTTAACTATCAAACCTCATAAGCGTGAAAGTAAAGAAAATATTGGTTTCTCAGCCTAAACCCTCTTCAGAGAAGTCTCCATACTATGAAATTGCCAGAAATTATGGCGTTGATATAGTTTTCCGTCCCTTTATAAAGGTGGAAGGTTTGACTTCCAAAGAGTTTCGGCAGCAAAAAATCTCTATTCCGGAGTTTACAGCTGTTATTTTTACCGCTCGTACTGCTATTGACCATTTCTTTCGTCTTTGCGAAGAGATGCGCATAACCATTCCTGATACGATGAAATATTTCTGCACCACCGAGAGCATAGCTCTGTACCTTCAGAAATATACTGTCTATCGCAAGCGCAAGATTTTCCATGGCAATACCGGCAAGCTCGCTGACCTGATGCCTTTTATAATCAAGCACAACAAAGAGAAATTTCTCTATGCTGTGAGTGACGTTCACAAGGACGACACCACTCTGCTTGATTCAAACCATATCGACTACACTAAAGCGATTATGTATCGCACGGTAAGTAATGATTTCGGTCCAGACGAGAAGTTTGATTATGATATGCTCATATTCTTCAGTCCCAGCGGTATTGCGTCTCTAATGAAGAATTTTCCGGAATTTGAACAGGGTGATATCAGAATCGGCTGCTTCGGTTCGACCACAGCCAAGGCTGTCAAGGATGCCGGTCTTCGCCTTGATGTTGAGGCACCTTCGCCTCAGGCACCTTCGATGACCGCCGCGCTTGAGAATTATCTCAAGAGTGAAAACTGATTTATGACCGGCTTTCGGCTATATAAGAAAGAGCGTCTATGCGGTAAAACAGCAATAGACGCTTTGTTTTTGCCGGGTGGGGAACGCTCTGCGGTAATAGCTTATCCTTGGCGTGCGGTGTGGCGTGTCAATACCGGTAGGGCAATGAATAATCCACGCTTTCTAATCTCTGTGCCCAAAAAGCGTCTGCGCCATGCTGTTGACAGGGTGCTGATGCGTCGTCGATGCCGCGAGGCTTACCGGCTCAATCGTGAGCTAATACCGTGCGACAGTCAGATAGATATAGCATTTATCTATGTGGGTAACGGGTTAACATCTTATAGTGATACAGAGCGTTCGGTTACCAAAATGCTATCCAAGATAACGTCAAAATTAACCTCGGAGCAGACGGATGTCAATGAGTAATATTTGCAGACGCATAGCGATTGCTCCGATACGCTTCTACCAGTTGTGTATCTCTCCTCTATTTCCTCCATGCTGCCGATTCACTCCTACGTGCAGCAGTTATGCGATAGAGGCTGTGAGCAAACACGGTGTACTCAAAGGCTTGTGGCTTGCGCTGAAAAGAATATCGCGCTGCCATCCATGGGGAGTAAGAGGTAATGATCATGTTCCATGAATATTTTATAAGATTGCAACACTCATTAAGAGGAGAGCGTTAACGGCATAATTGCTGTCACTTATAA
>CAMWUZ010000265.1 GCA_947177595.1 uncultured Porphyromonadaceae bacterium
AATATATATGGAGGAGACTTTCGTAGTATGGATGTTATCAGTTTCATGTCGCGCAAAAGTAAGAAAAAATTCAATGAGGTAACTCTGAAAGCGCCAAAACGGTTCGGTCAAGCGGGTTTTTTAGCCAAATATATCACCTTATATTATAAAAAAGCCGTAACTTTGCATAATAATAAGGAAAAATGAGCGCAGAGTCGATTGAAGTTTGCGGAACAAAAATAGTTTATGATGTTACCGGGAGCGGTACGCCACTGATACTCATGCACGGTTGGGGCTGCAACTCCTCGACAGTGGCGAGTATTGCTGCGATAGCCGGAGAGAATCATACGGTTTATAATATTGACTTACCAGGACATGGAGCAAGTCCGGAGCCTGCAGAAGTGTGGGGAGTGGAGGAATATACCGCAGCTATTGAAGAGTTGGTGAAGAATCTGGGTATTGTGAATCCGAGTATTATCGGACACTCTTTCGGCGGCAGAGTAGGAATACTCTTTGCAAGCAGAAATAAGGTTGACAAGCTGATTCTTGTTGATGCAGCCGGAGTGAAGCCGCGTCGCTCTATCAAATATTACTATAAGGTCTATACTTTTAAGGCTGTCAAGAGAATCATTAATCTGTTGCTCGGTAAAGAAAAAGCAAAGCCGTTAATAGATAAAATCAGGTCCAAAAGGGGAAGTACCGATTATGCGGCTGCAAGCCCCATGATGAAAAGTATTCTCAGTAAGTGTGTAAATCAGGATCTGCGCAAGTATATGCCTCATATCAAGGCTGACACTCTTCTTATATGGGGTGAGAAAGACACTGCAACTCCTATGCGTGACGCGAGGATAATGGAAAAACTTATACCAAATGCTGGTCTTGTGTCTTTTGACGGTTGCGGTCATTATAGTTTTCTTGATAATCCCACCGGTTTTGCGGCGGTTTTACGGAGTTTCTTGAAATCAACTAACTAAAAAGGATATGTCATTGTTCATAGTTTTCCTTCTGATATTTATCATCGCGTTGACCAATCTTGTGTACGAACTTAAGCGTGATCTGATGATGATGCAACAGAATTCGTACCGTATAGAAAGGTATAACAGATGGCTTAAAACATCCGGTGACTCTACCTCTTGGGTACGTTTGACCGGTATGTGTGTGTTTCTGCTCAGTCTGGTAGGATTCTCTAATGGTACATGGTCAATGGCTATTATGGCAGCTTGGGCAGGAGGAAATGTCATATATCTTCAGAGCCGTAAGTACAAGAAGCCGCTTGTGTGGACTCCTCGGTGTAAAAGAATCTACGCTGTTTGTGCCATATTGGTCCTTATTGTTATAGGATGCGCGACGGTTATTTTTGGAAAAGATGAGATCAGCAGGCTGTTTTCAGCAACAGTAGCATCAGTTGGTTGTTATTGTGCGAGTCATATGATTATAATATCAGCGGTCTGGCTACTGGAACCGGTTGAAAAGAAGATAAACCGGGGATATTATCGTGATGCGGAAAATATTCTGCGCTCAATGCCTGGGCTCAAGATAATCGGTATAACCGGAAGCTATGGAAAGACAAGCACCAAACACTATCTCCACAGGATATTGAGCGAAACATATCAAACAGCTATGACCCCCGGTAGTTACAATACTACCCTTGGTGTAATCCGCACTGTAAGAGAGTATTTGAAACCGTATGACCAGGTTTTTATCGTTGAAATGGGAGCCAAGCAGATCGGTGACATCAAAGAAATATGTGATTTGGTCCATCCTTCTATAGGAATTGTTACAGCGGTAGGGGAACAGCATCTGGAATCTTTCAAGAGTATAGAAAATGTGCAGCGCACCAAGTTTGAGCTTATTGACTCTCTTCCGGCTGACGGGCTTGCTGTTGTAAATAACGATTTTCCCAAGATTGCAGATCGCGAGGTGTCAAACTGCAATTGTATCCGCTATGCTGTTTCAGACACAGAGGGTGTGCAATGGATTGCTAAGGATATTGACTATTCAGAGCGTGGTACTTCTTTCACCGCAGTAGGTCCGGATACGGAAATAAGGCTGACTACACGTTTGGTCGGTGACTGTAATATTTCCAATCTTCTCGCATGTGTGGCTGTGGCTGTTAATCTCGGTGTGCCGGCAGACAAAATCCGCTATGCGGTTAGCCGCATCGAGCAGGTTGAGCACAGATTGAATCTTAAACGTACTCCTGCCGGAATAACTATTATTGATGATGCTTTTAATTCAAATCCCACCGGTTCGGCAATGGCGCTCGATGTTCTCAGCAGAATGAAAGGCGGCAGACGCATTATCATTACCCCCGGAATGATTGAACTCGGTGACCGCACAGAGGAGCTTAACCGTCAGTTCGGACAAAAGATTGCCTCTTGTGCAGATATAGCTATTGTTGTGGGACATTATAACCGCGATGCGATTGTTGACGGTATCAGGAGCGGCGGAATGGCTGAGGAAGCAGTCCTCACGGCAGATAGTTTTGCCGAGGCGCAGATTTTGTTGCAAGGATTTGTGAAAGGCGGCGATACCGTTTTATATGAGAATGATTTACCTGACACTTTTAAATAATAATTCAGTTACAGACTATCTGTTATGAAGACAAATATCGGAGTATTTTTCGGCGGACGTTCTACCGAACATGAGATTTCAGTGATTTCTGCAAATCAGGCTATGCACGCAATAGACCGTGATAAATATAATGTGACACCAATATATATTTCCAAAGACGGAAAATGGTACACCGGTGAAGTACTTCTTGAGGTGGCTAACTACCGGAATACGGATGAACTGCTCAAAAAGTGTGAGGAGGTATATATG
>CAMWUZ010000266.1 GCA_947177595.1 uncultured Porphyromonadaceae bacterium
CGATCGCAGCCTGAATTGCTATATCAAATTGCTGGCGCGGAATGAGTTCCTTGAGTTTCTCGCACATCCGGCGTCCGAAGGTCACTGCGTTGTCGGCATGGGTGAGGGTGCTGAGTGCATCCACGCTCTCGCCGTTTAGCAGGATATCGAGTTTCACGAGTTTGGATTCTCGGAAATCATGCAGATGATAGTCGAAAGAAGCGTAACCTTTTGAAATGCTCTTGAGTTTGTCATAAAAATCTATCACGATTTCTCCCAGAGGCATATCAAAAATCATCTCCATCCTGTTTCCGGAAATATATTCCTGTTTCACAAGAATACCTCTCTTGCCAAGGCAGAGAGTCATTATCGGTCCGATAAACTCGGCGGCGGTGATGATTGACGCGCGGATATACGGCTCTTCTATATGATCTATCAGAGTGGCATCGGGAAGTCCGGACGGATTATGCACCTCGGTCATAGTGCCGCGTTTGTCATATACCCGATATGAAACGTTAGGCACTGTGGTGATGACATCCATATCGAACTCTCTGCCCAGACGCTCCTGAATAATCTCCATATGGAGAAGACCGAGGAATCCGCAACGGAAACCGAAGCCGAGGGCGGCGGAGCTTTCCGGCTGAAATGTTAGCGAAGCATCGTTGAGCTGCAATTTTTCAAGAGATGCACGGAGATTTTCAAAATCTTCAGTCTCGATAGGATACACTCCGGCAAACACCATCGGTTTCACCTCCTCAAAACCGTCGATAGCCTCGGTGCACGGACGCTCCACATGAGTGATCGTATCACCTACCTTCACCTCGCGCGATGTTTTGATACCGGAGATAATGTAACCAACATTGCCGGCAGACAGCTCTGAGCGGGGAGACATCTGCATTTTAAGCACACCTATCTCATCGGCGTGGTATTCCTTACCGGTAGAAACGAATTTTACAAAATCATTTTTACGGATAGTGCCGTTTACAATCTTGAAATAAGCTATAATGCCCCTGAAAGGATTGAAAACCGAGTCAAAGATAAGAGCCTGCAGCGGCGCATGGGGATCGCCTATCGGAGCGGGCACCTTTTTCACTATAGCCTCAAGAATATCGGGAACACCGGCACCGGTCTTGCCGCTTGCACGGATAATATCCTCGCGGTCACAGCCGAGCAGGTCGATAATCTGGTCTTCAACCTCCTCAGGCTTCGCGCTGTCAAGGTCAATCTTATTTACAACCGGAATAATCTCCAGGTTATTGTCAATAGCCATGTATAGGTTGGAAATTGTCTGCGCCTGAATGCCCTGCGAAGCATCCACAATCAGCAGCGCTCCTTCACACGCCGCTATACTGCGGGATACCTCATAAGAGAAGTCAACGTGTCCCGGAGTGTCAATCAGATTGAGCGCATAGCGTTCGCCGTCAAGAGTGTAATCCATCTGAATGGCATGGCTCTTGATTGTGATACCCCTTTCTCTCTCCAGCTCCATGTCATCGAGCACCTGCGCCTGAAGGTCTTTTGCGGCTATGGTGTCGGTATATTCGAGCAGTCGGTCGGCAAGAGTGCTCTTGCCATGGTCTATATGGGCTATGATGCAGAAATTCCTTATATTCTTCATCGTAAAATGATATTTCTTTCGTTTTCCGGTGCAAAATTAGTTAAAAAATGCCGTGACTGCAAAAAACCGCGGGACGCTGACACTCGGTCGGCGCCCCGCGGGCAATTCGTTCAAGTTAATGGATTAGTAGTTCCACTGGCAAGCCACCATGCGGAGGTTAGGACAAGCCTCTGTTCGGAGATCTACGATCTGGTTGTAACGGCAGTTGATATAAACGAGTGCCTGGTCGAAAGATACATCAAGCATTGTGAGCTGGTTGTTGTTGCAGAGCAGACGCTGGAGGAAGTACTGATTTGAAAGTGTCAGACTTGTAAGGTCATTGTATGAGCAGTCAACAAACTGAAGGTTGGGGCACTGGCTTACGTCAAGAGTGGTAAGGTCATTGTAAGAGCAAACAAGGTCGAAGAGGTTCTTACAGTCGCGGAGACCGAGAGTCACCATGTTGTTGTCTGAGCAGATAAGGGTGCTGAGCTGGGGAAGACCCGATACAATCATTGTGGTGATCTCATTGTCGTCAAGGTTGAGGTTCTGAAGGTTCTCAACACCTGCGAGGTTAAGGCTTGTGAGCTTATTGTAACCGCAGTAGAGGTTCTTAAGACCGGTGCAACCTGTTACCATAAGGGTTTCGAGGTTGTTGCCCTGACAGTTGAGAGTCTGAAGGCTGGTAATACCGCTTACATTAAGATCTACAAAAAGGTTATTGCTTACATTGAGCTTTTTGAGCTTCGCAGTTTTGGTAAACACGTCTGCACCGAGATTCACATCGCTTAGGCGGTTTTTGTAAAGAGTAAGCTCTGTGATTTCAGGACATCCGGTGATGTCAAAAGAACCGAGAACATTGCGTGAAGCATTGATAACGGTAAGAGCGGGAGCGTTAGTAACTGAGAAACCGGTGAGTTTGTTGCGGCTTACGTCAACTTTTGCGAGCTGGCTGAAACCGTTGAGGCTGAGCTCACCTGCGAGTTTCTTGTCCTTCCATTCAATAGCGGTAACGTGACCGTCAACTACTGTAAGACCCTCAATAGCGCCAAGGGAGTTGAGGTTGGCTACCTTAAGCTCCTGAGCATTGGTAGTGCCATTTTCTGATGTCTGAGCGAGGAATGCTTTAAGCTGTTTAGCCTCGTTCTTGTCAAGATTCTGTGCGAATGCCGCTGTACAACCGAGTGCAAGGGCAAGGAGTAGAAAAA
>CAMWUZ010000267.1 GCA_947177595.1 uncultured Porphyromonadaceae bacterium
AGTATATGCAGTCTCGATTCGGCGTATAAGCGCCTGATTAGGCTGATAAGAGAAGTCTCCGTTGATTGTCAGGTCATTGCTGATTCCCTGCTGCGAGCCTTTCATTTTCAGCACGGTATTGAAACCGACTATCTTATAGCCCACTCCGGCTGTGATACCTGTGGTGGTGGATTCCACCACCTGCCCTGCCGAAGTATTAAGGGTGAGAGTGCGGGTATTTCTCCACTCGGCATTGATAGTAAGGTCGTTGTTCATAGTTGCGGATGCACCGATAAGCGGAGCGAAGCGTTCGGCTATTGTTACAGATGATATATTATACGGTGATGAAGGCATCGGCTGACCGGTAAGTTCATTCAAAGTAAAACCTATGTCGCTTCCGTCAACACTTATCCAGTTAAGATAAGAGCTATATGACCCTACGGAATATGAGCACTGATACGCATGATTCAGAACAATGGTCTTGAAGATATTCTGAAGTGCGGGTATTCTGCCTATACCGTCATAACTGATTCTCCAGTTGGGTAATGCCTGAGCAAGCGACGGGAACGGAGTGAGATATTGCTTGCTTGGAGAAGTACCGGTATAGGCGGCGATGAATGCGGGGATGAGAACATCACAGCCTGTAACGCTCGGACCACACACCTCACGGCTATATGGCTGCCCGGCGAGAGTATGACCCGCCATGAAGCCACCATCGGGATAATTCTTGCCGACATATTGCGCATTCACTCTCTCGGCGATAACCGGAATCGCGTTCAGAAAATCGGTAAACGCAGCATTCGCATAACCGTTTTCAGCCTTGCCGGAACGAAGTCCGGTCGCTATAGCGCAGTGAGTCTTTGTATAGCTTCCACTTAGAGATGTAGGTATATTGTTATACATGAACTGCACGGAACTGCTACGGTTGTCGGTCCGGTTTGTGTTAAGGCTGATTCTCAGCCCTCTGATAGGTTCGAGACTCAACTCGATTGTGACTTCATTGGTCCGTGAGAATATAGCGGGAGATGTCTGCCCGTCATCAAGCATAAGCCAACCGCGCTCTTTAGCACGGGTGATATAGCCCTCGCCTGTGAAACCGAAGGCGAAATCAAGCCCCGGCGACATCGGACCATAGTCGCGTGTCTGACCAAAAGCATTGCCTATATCGGGACGGAAGAGCGGCAGGCTCAGCGACCGCGTTCTGCGCCATTTAACAGAAGCATTGCGCGGAGACATAACAAATCTGGTTGCAAATTGTGCCGCTTCGCTCCAGAACCCTTTATGCTCTTTCCTGATTTCAGTCACGGTAACATTGACATTGGATGTGCCTTTGGTAAGGAGCTCAACATTATTTTCATCAATCACCCTTGTACGGACATTCATTTTTCTGCCGCTCACAGCATCTGTCACAGTTACATTGACCTTTTTCGTTTTCAGATTGTGGGTCACTGTCACAGTGGTGTCTTCACTGAGAGGATAGGCTCTTATAAATCTTCTTGAGCGTTCGAGCGTATTTTTTGCACCGGGGCGTTGAGGAGCAGATGAAAAGCGCTCCCCTACTTTCTTGAACCAGGGTATCTTATTATAAATATTCTCAAAATTCAGAGACCCGTCGGCGCTCCATGCACCCTGATTGGCTATAGTATTTCCCATATTCACCCCATCTACGGTAGCACCCCTCGCCCAGCGGTAAGATGAGTTGTAGCTTACTGAACCGTTTAAGAAATCAATAACGGGAATGCGGTTGAAAGGCGCTTTGTAAGATGCGGAAAAGGTCTGATTATATCCCCAGGGGGTGCCAAGACTGAGTATGGATTGCATCACCGTATCCTTCCACTCCTTATATTTGTCGGGGAAAAGTTTTTTATTTACCGCACCCATAGGCTCATCGATTCTCGCGGATGTATTGGAGGTGAAATTAACATTGAGAGTCTTGGTTATAGCCCATGACAGATTCAACTGCCTGTCCCATAAGAAATTTTTGCTTACCTGCACAGGAAGTGTAAAGCCATTGTCTATTTCGCTACGGGTCTGCTGCTCATAATAGTAACGCGACATTGTGGTGAGGAAAGAGATTGAGTTAGGCAACCAGTTCAGCTCCCATTCTTTCAGATATTTCAGATTCTTTGATGATGAACCGATTTTGCCGAACGGTCTCAGTCCTTTTACTCTCGGAGAATATGAATACTGGAAACTTCCCCGGTAGTCATCGGCATTCTCATATTCTGTTGTCGGGTCACTCTTTGACTGACGGTTAAATGAGAAATTGACAGTAAAGTTCGCAGGATCCCACGGTTTGGGATTCTTGCTCTTCACTCCGAAATTAAACCCGGTGACACTGAAACTCGTAACGGTAGAACGCTGGATAGCGTATGATTCGATTGAGTCACGCGCACGAGCCGAACCCGCATCTTCAAGAGCATCCTTCAGAAGTACATCCTTATCGAGCGGATTGTATTTCGGACGGTTACGCTCTTTCATTACGGAGTAATATACAGGTGCATTGAGTTTTACAGACGATGGAGCGAAACGTCCCACATCACCCTGCACCGCAAAGTTTATCTGGGTATAATCATCCATCCGACGTGTATTGAGACTTTGATCCACCCCTCCGAAGCCTGAGGTCTCTATATGTGTGCCGAAATTAAGAGTAGCGATGTCACTCAAACCGAGATTGGCATTCACTTTAGCCGCCCATCCGCCGTCACTCTCGAAATCGGTTACTTTCAGTTCAGTGACCCAGCCTGTGCCGCCCTTGGTTGAGGAGGCATTTTTTCTTACCCCGCTCCTCATAACC
>CAMWUZ010000268.1 GCA_947177595.1 uncultured Porphyromonadaceae bacterium
TAAATGATTTATTTATATGATACTGCCGAAATAAATACTGCCCTCAGCCGGGGATTATCGGAATAAGCACCGGAAAGCGCCATAGTGGTGGTGGATGAATCCTGCTTCTCCACTCCCCTCATTTTCATGCACATATGCTGCCCGTTACAAAGAACTATAACTCCTTTCGCTCCGACAGCTTCACCAACGGCATCGCAAACCTGCTGAGTAAACCGCTCCTGTGTCTGAAGGCGGCGTGCATAAAGATTTACGATTCTCGCGACTTTACTAAGTCCAAGAATCTTGCCGGCAGGGATATAGCCAACTGATATTTTACCGAAGAAAGGCAGGATATGGTGCTCACAAAATGAATAGAACTCTATATCCTTAACTATCACGGCACCGGAAGATGGAGCTGTGAAGAGGGCATCGCCTACTACCTCATCAGTATTGGATCTATAGCCTGATGTGGCATAGTAAAGCGCCTTTGCCGCACGCTGCGGTGTTTTCAGTAGTCCCTCCCGTTGCGGGTCTTCTCCAAGCAGTCGGATAATCTCCTCTATATGACCGGCTATAGAGTCTATTGTTGATTTCGGATACTCTAAATCCTTTTCCATATCAGTTCTGAACAGAAGAAACAGTGATTCTATCAGCTACCACACGGATTTCCCTGCTATATGACGGAAAAGCCTGCTTAATAGCCTCGGCAGCGTCTTCGGCTTCTCTGCGAGTGCGGAAGTCGCCGACCCTGAGTCGCCAATAAGGAGATGTATATTTAACGTATGTTCTATAATTCGGAAATCTCTCGGCTATGTTGTTGCCTTTTGCACGCGCTTCACCTTTTGCCGCCGGACGGTTGTCTGAAAAAACCTGCACGCGATACCCCGCATTACGATCTCTTGACGCTGTGGTCTCTTCTGCCTCCGACGGCTGTGAGTCGGCTGCTACAGAAGATGTATCCGATTTCTTGAGCAACTTGGCAAGCGCTTGGGGCTGCACAACCGTATTGATACCATTTTCAGTGATGTGAGCAACAATGTCTGTTTCACCCGCTGTCTGAGCCGAGACACACAATCCCTCAATCACCGCTATGAGGAGAAAACAATATCTTTTCATATCATTAAAAATAGACTGCAAAAATACGAAAATATTTTTGCAGTCTATAGAATATCTATTTTTTTAGCTATCAAGAGTACATCAGTTGAAAGCCTCAACTATGCCCATGAAACTTTCAGCATCAAGTGAAGCGCCGCCGATGAGACCACCGTCAACATCGGGTTTTGCAAAAAGAGCACGTGCATTAGAGGGTTTGCAGCTACCACCATAAAGGATAGATGTATTGTCGGCAACTTCCTTACCATATTTATCTGCAATGACACCACGGATGAATGCGTGCATTTCCTGTGCCTGATCATCAGTAGCTGTTTTGCCGGTTCCGATAGCCCATACAGGCTCGTAAGCGAGGATGAGTTTAGAGAAGTCTTCAGCAGAGAGATTGAAGAGAGCGTCTTCAATCTGTGCCTTAACGACATCAAGGTATGTACCGTTTTCACGCTGCTCAAGAACCTCACCGATACAGAAAATGGGAGTGAGATTGTTTTCAAGAGCAAGAGCTACTTTCTCTTTGAGAGTTTCTGCTGTTTCACCATAGTACTGGCGGCGCTCAGAATGACCGAGGATAACATAGTTCGCACCAGTAGAAGCTACCATAGATGCGCTTACTTCTCCGGTGTATGCACCGCTCTTATGGTCAGCGCAGTTTTCAGCACCGAGACCGAGCTTTGCGGGATTGATGACTGCATTAACAGGAGCGAGGTGGGTGAAAGGAACGCAGATGATAACATCGCAAGCTGCGTTTACTTTGCTGAGCGCTTCGTTAACGTCTTTAGCAAGACCTACACCTTCCTGGAGAGTGGTGTTCATCTTCCAGTTTCCGGCTACAATATTCTTTCTCATAATGTTTGTGATATGTTAATTGATAATTTATGTCCGTATTCTCGTATCTATTTATCCGATACTCTGCAAAGATACTAATTATTTCAGACTCTGTGTCTTTTTTCTAATCTTAATACTCCATGCGAGGAATCTGCCGC
The DNA here is from genome assembly GCA_947177595.1 of uncultured Porphyromonadaceae bacterium. GTDB lineage: Bacteria > Bacteroidota > Bacteroidia > Bacteroidales > Muribaculaceae > Paramuribaculum. The sequence continues at coordinate 2,073 of CAMWUZ010000268.1, forward strand.
TACGATCAAGGAAGAAAATGACCTGAAGGATAGCAATTAGAGCCAAAGTGAGATACAGTGCGGCTTCCGGTCCGTCAAAGGCGAGCGAATCCATCAATCCCGGAGTTTCTACAGCATTTTCAAACAAGTCGGAGTCAATGGACACCGTTGTTCTCTTCCAAAGTATCTTCCCGTCACGAAGAAATACGGCAGGCATAATGCCTCTCGCCATCTCTTTCAGAGTGGTTGATTCAGCATAATATACCGGATAATCAGCCATTGACAGATCTTTCCATTCCTCAATCTTATCTGAATCAGCCGCAACCAGAGTCATCATAGATCCTCCTTGTGACTTCATATAGTCATCAAGCAGATTGAGAAGGTATGTATTTGAAACATCCGCCCTTGAATAATCCGGAATAAGGATGAGCAGCTGATCTCCATCAGAGGCAATTACCTCTTCTGTTACATTTTCGCCATCTTGGAGCACAATGAGTTCGGTTTTGTCGGCAACAATTTCTCCTACCGGTCTTCTTTCAACAAAGGTCCATGAGGAATCCGGCAAATTATCCATCGAAAAAGTTTTTTTCTCTCCCTCCTTCTCATAGACAAATTCAAATTCCGCGTCGGCATCATTTTCCCGGGCAATCAAGGACTCCCCTACCGGAAAAGACCGGAAATCAACCAGCGGCTGAAGAAAATATCCCATCATTC
>CAMWUZ010000269.1 GCA_947177595.1 uncultured Porphyromonadaceae bacterium
CTCTTCTGTATATGCTACTTTAAGCTCGTTTGTAGCTGTTTCTTCCTGCTTATAATCTAAATTAACAACATTTTTTTCAGGGAGACCGGTCTCATTTGGCACTGCGAGAGCAAGAAATCCCAGCTGAGGATATTGGTTTGCCTTCGGTCCAAATTTCTCATAAGCAGGTAGATTCCACTGAAAATCTCCTACCTTCTGAGCCGGAACTTCATGGGTATCAAGGGTCACAGGCGCCCAACCATTTTCGACAATCTCTACATCAAGACTCTTGACATTACCATTCAGTTTTATAGGAAACATTGCCTTTTGATTATATAGATAAGGCATATAAAAGTAATCCGGAGTAACGATGGATGGGTCTTCCTGGGTATATTCGATATGCCAGTCTGCTTGATTTGCCCACCCTTTGAAGACGAGTGTTAGCTTATAATGGTGGTTACGCTCGGCATTATAATTATATTTTTCATCTTTACCAAGCATAAATCGGTAAATAATTTTACCACTCGAAAGATTTTCAGGATTATCTGACTCGTAGTAGCCTTCGACTTCTATATATGTGCCATATTTACATTCATCCTTATAATCCGGATCTCCCGGGTCAACGAGAACTCCCATTTGCGGGCTTTTATCTTGTCTTTTATCATAAAAATCTTTATTGGGGTCATTCTCATAATCACCCTGCATATTTTCATAGAAGAATAATGCTTGGGCAGTTTCTGAATGATCTGAACCGACGGGAGTTTTTAATTTGTTAGTTATTGTAAGTCCGTCAGTAACATCTGAAGCATTAGAATCCTCTATGACACCGTGTTCATCATAATAAAGTGACCCTCCTTCTGGAATCAGTGGGGAATAATCCTCATTAGGTGTATTTATTTCACCGAGATGACATTGACTGGGAATATCGCGAATTGTAGCTTTATAAATATGTATTCTGACGTTATCTTTAAGTCCAGATCCATTATAAGCGATCGTAACTTTTGAAGCGGCGCGTCTAACCCATGAATGAAGATTTTGTGTTTGTAAGCCTACTTTAATGACAGGAGCATCAAAGTTTGTTGGCATTCTATCAGGGTTGTCAGTCGAGAAATAGCCAAACATTTGATTGTTAGCAGAGACATCATTAGGATACCATGTTAACACCGTAGACATCAAGGTTGCTTCGTCAGAAGCCATCTCTGGCGTTATCAAACCCATATTTGCAACGGCATAAAACTTGTAATTTCCAAATTGAACATTAGCTAACTTTAATGTAGCACGCGGAGTGGCAGCCTCGGCTTGACTTCCGGATGAACCTTCCGGCATAGACAGATTACCAGACTGGGCAATTTTCAAATCAAGTATATCTTCATCCCCCTGATTATAAATTCTTGAAAGTTGACCCTTAGAATCAAAAACAACAATTGAAAGTGAATTAATATTTTTAATAGCACTACCTATTGTACGAGTGGGAGTTGCATCTACGGCATATAACGGTTGAAATGATAGACTCATGTGAATTGTACCATCGCCTTGCTCATCCGCAGGTCTATATACAGGGGTATCCTCACAACCGGTCAATGCAAGAATAAATGGCACAAAAACAAAGGTCAAAAATATAACAGACAGACTATTATAATGTAGATATGTTTTCATTCAAGATTAGTTCTTAGTTTAATTTATATAAATCTTAAAGATATAATTACAAATAACCTTAGTGCTCTCTTGGCTTAGGCGGTTTAACTATTACATCACCCAAGCCAAAGGTTGGGTCAATCGTAACACCAGTATATGGCACAAGCTCGACCTCTAAGTTCAACACGTGCTCAATACTTTGTATGTTAAGAGTATAGATATGATTTCTTAAAATCTCAGTACCGAAATTGAACTGCTGACCGTTATATCCAGCCATTGGCACTTCAAAAGTCTTTTGTGTCAAGGGTTTTCCGTTCTCATCAAGATCATAGGTCACATTTATCGAAAAACCGGGTATAGCCGGTGACTGCAATATCTTCTGTTCGGGGATGTAAGCGGACCAGGTATTGTCTGTCTTCAAAAGGGGCATTTGGTGTTGGGTGCCCTCACAGGGGTTTGCGGTCTCGACCTGATAGCCGTTAGCGTAATTAGCCGCGTCATAGGGGAGCATATATGCCATATCGGTTGCAGTCGTAAAGGTGACGGATTCAATGCGAGGAAGTCCTGTCTCGTCATCTCGGTTTTGGATAGCATCTATAACCCTAACTTTTGACACTGAACGCAACATTGACATATCGTCTCCCTTAATCGGTGCATCAGGTCGCGAATTATTAATTCTCAAACGTGTTTCTTTGAAAGATGTGATGCCGTACATCGGAATCTTCGCACCCATCACAAGGTTACCGTCATTTGACTCCGTCGGGTAAATCTGACCGAAAATATTGTAAGACCACTCGGAAGCCTTTTTCATCAGATCATCGAAATAGGCGCAATCAGATTCGGAAAGATTATCATACTGTCTGCCGGTATTTGCAAAGGCAACGATTTTGAATTCGACATCATCGTTTGACGGCACAAGATTGTCTATATCGCTTTTAGGCACAGATACACGGACATTGAAAACACTCGGTCCGCCAGAGATATTTGTATGGGGATCAGTGTTTGTGGTTATATCGGTAACTCTCATAATCAACGGTTCACTGTCAGACCGCACCGCATAAATATAGAAGGCGAAATCGTCGGTATATATGCGGTCTTCAAACTCCGGCCGGTAACTGTCGGTTTCGTCAGGGTCGGTATAAGTATCCG
>CAMWUZ010000270.1 GCA_947177595.1 uncultured Porphyromonadaceae bacterium
ATACCTCAGACGCTAAACTTTTTCATAATTTTTATGTTTGTGAATTTATTTATTAGGGTTATTATTTATTCTTCAACTTCTTCATCGGTTTCTTTCTCATCGATGATTTCTTCCGGTTCTTCGGTGAGTTCCTCCACCATCTCATCAACGGCAGCCTCTACAGCCTCAGCCTGAAGTTCGATAAGTTCCTTGTCCGCCTCTTCCTCGGGATCGGTGTCCACACAGCAAACAGATGCGATGGTGTCGCCACGCTTATCAAGGTTGATGAGGCGCACACCCTGTGTAGCTCTACCCTGCACCCTGATATCTGCAACGCGGATGCGCAGTGTGATACCACTCTTATTGATAATAACAAGGTCGTTTTCATCATTCACGCTCTTGATTGCAACGAGTTTACCTGTTTTATCGGTGACATTGAGGGTCTTGACACCCTTACCTCCACGATTGGTTATTCTGTAGTCTTCAAGGAGCGAACGCTTGCCGAATCCGTTCTCAGAAATAACCATAACATTATTCGTGGTTTCGGGAGACATGCATATCATTCCTACAACACAATCATCGTCATCATCAAGAGTCATACCGCGAACACCTGTACTCATTCTGCCCATTTCGCGAACTTTGCTCTCATGGAAGCGGATGGCTCTGCCATTACGGTTAGCCATCAGTATTTCAGAATTGCCGTCGGTAAGTTCAACAGAGATAAGCAGGTCGCCTTCACGGATGATGATTGCATTCACACCATTTGCTCTGGGACGAGAGTATGCTTCAAGACTTGTTTTCTTGATAATACCGTTCTTTGTGCAGAACACCAGATTGTGAGATGTCACAAATTCCTTATCATCAAGGCCCTTGACTCTGATAAATGCGTTCACCGCATCATCGCTCTCAATATTGAGAAGGTTCTGGATAGCGCGACCCTTGCTGTTTTTAGCACCCTCCGGAATCTCATACACTTTCAACCAGTAGCATCTTCCCTTATTGGTGAAGAAAAGCATATAGTTGTGCATGGAAGCGGGGTAAATGTGCTCGATGAAGTCTTCGTCGCGGGTATTGCTACCGCGCGCTCCCACTCCGCCTCTGTTCTGAGCGCGGAATTCAGACAGAGGAGTGCGCTTGATATAGCCGAAGTGACTGATTGTGATAATCATGTCGTCGTCAGCATAGAAATCCTCGGCGTTGAAATCACCGGCTATATAGTCTATTGAAGTGAGACGCTCATCACCGTATTTGTCCCTCACCTCCAAGAGTTCATCCTTAATAACATTCCAGCAAACTGTGTCATTGTTGAGAATCTCTTCAAGACGGCGAATCTCAGCCATGAGTTCCTCAAAATTATTACGCAGCTTATCCTGCTCGAGACCGGTGAGCTGTTTGAGGCGCATCTCAACGATAGCAGAGGTCTGGGCGTCGGTAAGACCGAATTTATCCGACAGCTTCTGCTTGGCATCATCTGTATTCTCACTATTTCGGATAATATGGATAACCTCGTCTATATTCTGCGAGGCTATGATGAGACCTTCAAGAATATGCGCTTTCTCACGCGCTCTTGCAAGCTCGAAGTTTGTGCGGCGGATAACCACATCGTGACGGTGGTCAACAAATGCCTTTAAGATTTCCTTTAAATTGAGAGTCCGGGGTCTGCCGTTTACAAGAGCTACATTGTTGACACTGAAAGATGACTGCATCTGGGTCATCTTATAAAGTTTGTTCAGAACAACGTTGGCATTTGCATCGGTTTTCACCTTAATGACAATCTTCATGCCCTTGTAGTTGCTGAGGTCATTGATGTCAGCAATACCGTCAAGTTTCTTGTCATTTACAAGGTCGGCTATATATTGCACAAGGAGTGCCTTGTTAACGTTGTAGGGTATCTCGGTCACTACAATGTTTTCGTGATTACCCTCCTGCTCGATCTCAGCCTTGGCGCGGATAACGATTCTGCCTCTTCCGGTTTCAAACGCATCCTTTACACCTTTATAACCATAGATAATACCTCCGGTGGGAAAATCAGGAGCCTTGATATGCTCCATAAGCTCAGTGATGGTGATATCCGGATTGTCAATAAGAGCTATCGACGCATTGATACTTTCAGTGAGGTTGTGGGGAGGGATATTTGTCGCCATACCAACTGCGATACCGCTGGCTCCGTTAACAAGCAGATTAGGGAAACGGTTGGGAAGAACCACCGGCTCCATACGGGTATTATCATAGTTGGGCTGGAAATCTACCGTATCGCTTTTTATATCGGTGAGCATATCTTCACCGATTTTTTTGAGACGCACCTCGGTGTATCGCATGGCTGCGGCACCGTCACCGTCAACAGAACCGAAGTTGCCATGACCGTCAACGAGGGTGTATCTCATTGCCCACGGCTGGGCAAGACGCACTACCGTACCATAAATAGATGAGTCACCGTGAGGATGGTATTTACCCATCACATCTCCAACACAGTTGGCAGATTTCTTAAATGGATGATCTGAAGTATTGCCCATCTCGTTCATGCCGTAAAGCACTCTGCGATGCACCGGTTTGAGACCGTCACGCACATCCGGGAGGGCACGGGAGACGATAACCGACATTGAATAGTCGATATACGCCGATTTCATTTCATTTTCAATGTCGATTCTTTGAATTCTATCTTCTGCGTCTAACATGTTGAAAAACAATCATTATATTCTTAAGCGGGCAACCGAGCCGGATAAACACACAAACTACCGGCAGGCATTCTGCTCTGTTAAATATCATACAAA
>CAMWUZ010000271.1 GCA_947177595.1 uncultured Porphyromonadaceae bacterium
TATTGTAATTAAGTGGAAAATGACGATTTGAGTAATGGGCTGATTATTAGTAATTTTGTATGTGCAAAAACAAGGCGTGATGCCTAAAGTGATGCGATATAAAAAACACAAGTTAATCAAGCAATGATGAAAAGAATCGCCCTCATATATATAATTGCGTGCCTCTGTGCCGTTTTCTCATCTTTCAAATCGCAGGCAAATCCTCCCCTGAAAATAGACAGATTGCCGGAAGTTCAGGACTGGACTCTGAGCGCGGCTACCGAACTGGTGAAAGCGCCGTGGATTCATGAAGAGGAGGTTGAGCTTGATCATGAATCAAGAATTGAAGCTATTGTGGATGAGTTGAAAAACATTGCAGCACGCTATCTCGGCAGAAGATATGTATGGGGAGCCACCGGCCCCAATACCTTTGATTGCTCCGGATTCACAAGCTATGTATTTCGTCAGGCGGGCATTCAGCTCAACCGCACTTCACAGATGCAGTATCGTCAGGGCACACCTGTTCAGAAACATGAACTTAAGCCCGGTGACCTCATGTTTTTCAGTAGTTCCCGCACAGGCAGGGGAGTGGTAGGTCATGTGGGCATGGTCGTAGAGGTGGATAATGACGGGAAAAATGTAACCTTTATCCATGCTTCCACCTCAAAGGGTATCACTTACCAGCGTTTCCCGGACGACGGTTACTTCAACCGTCGCTATATCGGTGCAAAGAGGGTGCTGAATGAAATCCACATCACCGCATGACATCTGTTCTTAAGATTACGCAGTATAGCAATGTACTCCATACCCGGGAGAGGATATGGAGTGACATTGTTATAAGTCAGGGGAAAGGATCAGTCGCCCATGGTGCGGAGCAGCTCATCGTTGTCTGCGGTACGCTCCATGCGGTCTTTGATAAATTCCATAGCCTCTATTGAGTTGCGGTCGCTCAGGAAGCGGCGCAGAATCCACATTCGGTTGAGTGTTTCGGTGCGCAGCAGCAGGTCGTCGCGACGTGTGCTCGAAGCCATGATGTCAACCGCAGGAAATACTCGCTTGTTGCTCAGTTTGCGGTCAAGCTGCAGCTCCATATTGCCGGTGCCCTTGAATTCCTCGAAAATCACCTCGTCCATCTTGGAGCTTGTTTCGGTAAGGGCGGTTGCTATTATGGTGAGTGAGCCGCCGTTTTCGATGTTTCTCGCGGCACCGAAGAAGCGCTTCGGTTTCTGAAGGGCGTTGGCATCCACACCGCCGGAGAGGATTTTGCCGGATGCGGGGGATACGGTATTGTATGCGCGTGCGAGGCGGGTTATGGAGTCGAGAAGAATCACAACATCGTGTCCGCATTCAACCAGACGTTTAGCCTTTTCAAGCACGATACCTGCAATTTTCACATGGCGTTCAGCCGGCTCGTCAAATGTAGAGGCGATGACCTCGGCGTTAACGCTGCGGCTCATATCGGTAACCTCCTCGGGACGTTCGTCGATAAGGAGAATCATGATGTAGGTCTCGGGATGATTCTCCGCTATGGCGTTGGCTATATCCTTGAGCAGGATTGTCTTACCGGTTTTGGGAGGCGCGACTATGAGACCGCGCTGACCTTTACCGATTGGTGAGAACATATCGACCACGCGGGTTGAGAGGTTGGATGAGCGTCCGCCGGTGAGGTTGAATTTCTCGTCAGGGAAAAGGGGAGTGAGGTGCTCAAACGGCACACGGTCACGGATATACTCCGGAGAGCGACCGTTGACACTCAGCACATTGGTGAGAGGGAAGTATTTGTCACCCTCTTTTGGCGGACGCACAGTCGCTTCGACGACGTCACCGGTTTTGAGCCCGAAATTCTTGATGTGCTGCGGAGTCACATATACATCGTCCGGCGATGACAGATAGTTGTAGTCGCTTGAGCGGAGGAAACCGTAGCCTTCGGGAATGATTTCGAGCACACCGGAAGCGTGGATAAGTCCGTCAAAGTTGTAGGGTGACTCCTGCGGCTGTAGAAACTGGTTCTGCTGCTGATTGTTATTGTTGTTATTATTGCGGTTTTTGTTTTTCTTGCCCTGCTTCTGCTGTTGGGGCTGCTTCTCCTGCCACGGCTCTGATACCACGATAGGAGCTGTTGCGGCAGCTATTGCAGCTGCGGCAGCCGCTTCCTCTTTTTCGCGCTGAGAGCGGGGTACAAACCGTCTGCCCTCGGAGCGGGGGAAGAATGCTCCGAATTCTCCGCTTCTGGGGCGGAAATCGCGGCGCTGCTGAGGCTGCTCCTGGCGGGGCTGTTGCGCTTGCTCCTCAGCGGGCTTGGACTGGTTCTGCTCTTCGCCGCCGGTTTCAGCAACAGGCTCTGCCTCCGGCTTTGCCTCGGGCTGTTTCATCTCTTCGGGGGCAGGAGCGGGTAGCTCAAGCATGAGCTGGGATGCCTCTGCCTCGCGATTCTTGTTTCCGCCGCGTATCTTTTCGTTTTTACGTACGGGCTGTTCGGGAGCTTCCGCACTTGCCTCAATGTTTTCTGTCGGTTCGGTAGCGGGTGCTTCCTGCTGCGCTTTGGGTTTTCTGCCGCGTTTCTTGGGCGTGGGAACCGCTTCGGTTGCCGGAGTTTCATCGGCGGCTACCGGCTGAGAGGGCTCTTCGGCGTTTTTTGTCTTTGCGCTTTTGGGCGCTTTCTTCTTAGCTTCCTTCGGTTCCTTGTTTTCTGCCTTGCGCCGTTTTTCAGTAGCGGTTGTGGCA
>CAMWUZ010000272.1 GCA_947177595.1 uncultured Porphyromonadaceae bacterium
CATTATCACAATATCATAATATGAAGTCTCCAATCAGATGGGAATTAATACTGACTGTGATTGTCAGTTTATTCAGTGTTCAGACTTTATTCGGTCAAGGGTTACCGATAATGGCTGTTGTTGATAACAGATCTATCGATGTGTCACAGATAGCCAAAAGTCTGTATGCGAGGCTCAATACCGCCCTACATACAGCCGGAGTTCACTCCGAAGGAGGAGAAGGTCTTTACCTGGTAGGTGAACTCATTCCTGTGTCAGAGGAGACTGTTGAAACAGGAATGAAAAAAATTGTGATAAAAAACTTTGAACTTTCTCTCCGTCTTGAGCACCCACAGCTGGATCTGAAGTTCGGCCATACAATTATTCCACTGAAGGGTTCCGGATTAACCTCCACCAAAGCAGCGATGGATGCGATTCAACATCTGAACCCATCCGCCTCATCCATCCAAAATTTCATCACGACTTCGGCGACTAAGGCACATGAGTATTATTTGACTCACATTGATGCCATCATTGATAAAGCGAATGTATTGAGTAAATCAGGTGAGTATGATGAGGCGATTGCGTTGCTGTGGGCTTGCCCAAACACCACTGCCATACATTTAAAGGTGTATCAGGCTTTAGAAAAGATATATTCAGCCAGGCAAAACCACGAATGCTCCATGATCATGAAGCAGGCAGAAAGTGCATATGCTCTTAAAAAATATGATGAAATGAAGCAACTGCTTGACATGATCGACACCAATAGCGATTGTGCCGCTTCAGCTTCTGAATTAGCAAAAAAAGCCGGAATTGAAATCCGCGATGACGAAAAAGCTGCTCTTGCCCGTGAAGAACGCGAACGTGAGCGAGCATATACATCCGCGGAAAAAGACAAGCAGCGGGAATATAATCTTGAAAAGCAACGAATCTCGGCTATTTCCGATATAGCGAAGGAATATCTCCGCAATCATCACACCACATATCATTATTACGCGCTTTGACAGCGGTATCTTCTTAGACATGGGATTGCAATTCAGATTAATCAATGACTATATAAATTCATAATCATATCACTATTTAATTAATTCAAAAATCAACATCTATGAAAATTAAGTTTATTGCAATGGCTCTGTTAGCCATAACGCTTGGTTCATGTACCACAACTCAAAGGACTCACACAGCGTCCACACTTGATGTCAATAGTTCCATCGTTAACCGTTCTTATGCAGATCTTACTGTGGCGTCAACTAAAGTTTCCTATACTTTGGATGCAACAGGTGAATATAAGGATCAAGGTGAATCTGCGCTTAAAACGGCTGCTGTTGCCAAACTTTTGGCAACAAACGGGAATGCTGACGTTTTGGTTGCTCCTGACTTTGAGGTTTATAGGGTAGATGGGAAAATCAAGAGTGTCACAGCTAAAGGTTATCCGGCTTTTTACCGCAATATCCACCCCATGACTCAGTCAGAGGCGGAGATTGTCAATCTATCAAGAAAATAAAGTATGAATAACAGCTTAATCACAGGTGTGCTCGCTGCTCTGACATTAAGCTCTTGCTCTGTAACCCAGCGGACTCACACAGTCTCGTCAGTTCCGGTTGAAACACAAGTTTATAATGTGACTGTTGCAGACCTTGATGTGAAAGAAGAAAAGGCAACCTCAACAACAGATTGGAAGTGGAATTTGTTTTCAACATTTTCTCTGTCAAAAGTAAAAAAAGATGCAGAGGCTCAATTGCTCAATGCTACCAGTGCTGATGTTATAGTGGAGCCCCAATATATTGTGGAGCGGAGAGGTGTACTCAGAGGGGGCAGCGTAACTGTATCCGGCTACCCGGCACGATACACGAACTTCCACACCATAACTGATACGGAAGCCACAGCATTAGTATCAAAAGATACTATTTCTGTGAAAAACAAACCGGTTATCACTCTTTCAAGACTGCATATTTCAGGTCCGGCACTAACGCCGATTGTAAAATCCTCAATTAAGTTGAGTTCTAATATTCCATCAAGATCATTTATTAATCTGATAGGTGGCACGAGTATTAACACTGGTAATGATTATTTAGGCTATTCTGCCGGGCTTATGTATGGTCACCACGGCAAGTCGTTGGGTTGGTATGTCAAAGGGACTTATGCCTATAATGATGATTATTCTGAAGTTAAGGATTATAGCTTAACTGCCGGTGTGATTAAACCATTTACCCGTGCGTTAAGTGTGTTTGCTGGGGCAGGTGTCGGATATTTCTCGGAATCTGACTATGACTATTATTGGGAATCCTACACAGAAGAATGTGTTTCAATACCATTTGATTTGGGGGCTCAGTTCACCATTAAAAAGTTTAATATTTTGGTGGGTTGCAGCTATACACTTAATACAACTTATCCGGATTACTGGCACATAAGACCTTTTGTCGGTGTAGGATTATCATTCTGAATATTGACATTTGAGATGTCAGATACAGGAGGTGTGTCGGTTGGCGCACCTCCTTTGGTTTTATTTAAGGCGGACTCATGATAAGGGTGGGACGTTTTTTAATTCATCAGAATGGCGGTATGTTTATCTTGAACCGGTGAATTCTCAGACAAAACTTAAAAATAATTAATACGGAAATTTTTCTTTAATGAGATGCGCGTGGAGGTGAAAAAGTTTTTACCTTTGCAGGTAGTTTAAAAGGCAAAGAGCCTCCGGGCGTTTTGCTCACAATAGAGA
>CAMWUZ010000273.1 GCA_947177595.1 uncultured Porphyromonadaceae bacterium
TACCTGCATATCGTGTAATACACACTCCTTCGCTGGGATCGATAATATAGGTGAAGTATAGATAGTAATTGGAATCATTGACCAGATAAGCGTAATATCTGGTATCTGACAGAGTTTTAAGATTATCCGCTTCAAATCCAAGAACCAGATTCATTATATCTCCGCCATCCACTTCTTCCGGTTCAATCTCCGGTTCTACCGGAGTGATGTCCTTTACTTGTACCTGTGGTTTGGCAGGAGAAGAGGTGCTTACAGCCGGTTGCTCAACTTTAGCCTTAGCACGATCCCAAGCAGTAGAATTATCTACCACCACACATTCTTTCACAAGTACAGGAGTATCAAAGCCGTCTTCATCAGTAACATACGCTATATTACCTTCTATTTTTGTGACTTCCCCACCGCCGGTCGTATTCAAAAACCGGACTACATCTCCAATTTTGAGTGATGCTGCCATGGTTCTTATTTTTTAGTCTTGATTTCTTTCATCAGTTCATCAACTGCAGCCTTGAGCTGAGCGTCAACTCCTTTAACAACCTCTGCGGGGTCATTTGCAATCTTGATATCAGGTTCAAGCTGGGTATTTTCAAGATAGTTACCCTCAGCTGTACGGAAACCGATTACCGGAATACCGAATACCAGTGACGGATCCTGCATAGTAACCCAGTTTACACTGCTCATAGTGCCGGGTACAGGCATTCCGACAAGTTTACCGAGACCAAGATGACGATAAACCCAAGGAGTGCCATGTGCATTACTGTAGTTTGCCTCACCGGTAATCATTATGCTCGGTTTATTCCATCGACGTGAAGGCATATCAGATGTTGGGATACCATGAACATCCTGAGTCAGATATTTTTTGCCACTGAACATTACCTCGATATCTTCATGGAGACGACCGCCACCGTTCCAGCGTGTGTCAATGACTATACCATCACGGTCAATATACTCTCCGAGTGCTTTCGCATAAAGTTTTCTGAAGCTTGCGTCATCCATAGAGCGGATATGCACATAGCCGAGTCTGCCGCCTGAGAGCTTATCAACCTCCTCCTCACGAGATTTCACCCAACGGTTGTAAAGAAGTTCGTTCAACGTACCGGAAGAAATAGGTAATATCACTTCTTCCCAGTCTTCTTGACCGGGAGCTGAGAAAGACACGAGGGTCTTTTTACCGGTAAGCCCATTGAACAGTTCTGTATAGTCCGTATTCCTGTCTATTTCAACTCCGTTTACTGCCTTTACCGTCGCTCCGGATTTAACTTTTGATGAAGCGCGATCAAATGGACCGCCAACGAGTACCTCACTGACTTTTAAACCATTGCCGTCATAGTTCCAGTCATACAGAAGACCGAGAGAAGCGGTAGCATCTGTGGCACCGGGACCGTAGTATCTACCCCCGGTGTGACTTACATTGAGCTCACCGAGAAGTTCACTCAGAAGTTCGGCAAAGTCATAATTGTTATTAATATGGGGCAGGAATTTCTTGTAATTATTATACAGAGCAGTCCAATCGGCTCCGTTCATATCCTTGCGGAAAAAGCGTTCACGCTCTTCATTATAAACGTGACGGAGCATATATTCACGTTCTGCGGCGCCGTCAACTTTCATTTTAGCGGAAGCTGTGATGTTTGTTGTCTTTTCAGTTTTCGGGTCAAACTTACGAACAGAGCTTCCCATAAGATACAGATTGCCCTCCTTATCAGTATCAATACCACGCACACCGTTGAGTTTGGTCACGAGTTTCACATCTCCCGTGCGCGGTTTAACTTTCCACAGATCATAACCTTTTTCAAAAGCGCTGAGATAGTAAAGCGTCTCACCATCGGAAGTCAGGTAAGCATCTCCAAGGCTTGATGAATTTGGAGTAAGACGGATTGTGCGTTCAGCCAGTCCGTCAAGTTCTACTTTGATATCTTTAGAAGCCTCATCCTTGCTATCGCCATTGGATTTCTTATCATCCTTATCTTTTTTGTCATTTTTGTCTTTCTTCTGAGCTTTCTCTACCTCTTTTAGCAAAGCATAATCCTCCTCATTCAAGCGAAACTTATCATAAGAGTCCTGATTGAGGAAGGCAATCATAACATCGCTCATAGAGCCCCATGAGGCATGATTACGCATACCATACCGCTCACTGTCAAATATAATCGCATTGCCGTCCATTGCCCAGCGCGGATTTTCGTCAAAGTATCCGGTTTTGGTGATGTAGGTCATTTTGCCTGACTCAACATTGATTATTGCAATATCACCATATGGCTGATGACGTAGGTCGGTAGCTTCTATCAGAATCCATTTACCATCAGGACTCCACTGAGACGGGAATCCTTTTGTGCGGGATGCTATTGTGGAACCATCCGTAAGCTGACGAACCTTCTTTGTATTCAGATCCATTACCATCAACTTGGTACGGTCCTGCACAAAAGTCATCTGCTTGCCATCAGGAGAAATCGAAGGATAGGTACGGTCTATTCCATCTTTGGGATTGAAGACAGGGGTCTCCTCAATCAATGTTGCATTAGGGAAATTGGGATCATCTTTTCTTCCGATAGTCGCCTTATATATATTATAGTGTCCATCACGCTCAGAAGTGCAATAGAGGGTGCGGTTGTCAGGAGCCCAGGCAAGATTGCTCTCCCCTGCCGGAGTATTTGTTATCTGCTTGGTTGTAGGGTGTTTGGTTGAGGTTACAAAT
>CAMWUZ010000274.1 GCA_947177595.1 uncultured Porphyromonadaceae bacterium
GGGATGAACGCCGGGCAGATATGTGAAATATACCGCATGACTTACAATTATGATGAAATGCAGAAGTTCGCCGAGATAGAGTACGACAATTTCCTTTCATTCGGTAAGCCGGTCTACATCCACGATGCACTCTTTGACCTTGCCATGTCCCACCATTGTAATGAAGACTACGACACGGCGATAGCTCTTTGCCGACAGTTAGCCGACACAGCCAAGAAATATGAGGATGAATTATTTGGGGGAGATGTTACGCGTCAGATTGCTCTGTCCTACTATGCAATGGGGCAACATGACAGCGCAGCTTATTACTATAAACAACTCACAATGTCACCGGCTGGATTGACTTCGGACTCAGCTTATTTGGGGGTAGTTTTGTTGAAACAAGGGAAACTTAGTGAAGCTAAATTATTTATGCCTAATTCATATAGTGAGAATGAAATGATTAGTAGCCATTTGAGGTATGACTTATATTTGGCGATGGATTCAGTAAAAGAGGCTTTGGCAACTTCACAAGAAATAGTTGAGAATATTAATGGGATATTGAAAGAAACTATTGATCGGAATTTAGCGGGAGCATTCTTTGACTATAATAAATATAAGATAGCTAATGAGCGTGCAAAAAGGAAACGGACACAGATTGTTCTATTCTTTGTATGTTGTCTTGCAGTAGTAATAATTACGGGTATGGTATATGAGGGTAACAGATACATACGTCGGCAACGCTTGTTGATTGACAGAAATGTTGAAGTAGCGGAAAACTTACGCGATATGATGATGGTAAATGATAAAAGGTCAAATGCTCTCATACTTTCGATGATGGGTGATAGGTTTGAAATATTGGATAAATTATGTCAGTTGCTTTATTCTGCTCCTAATTCCGCACAAGCGAAAAAGAAAATCTCACATGAGATTGAATTGCTGATTGATCAATATTCAAAGGATGAGAAGAAAATAGCGGAACTTGAAACGTATGCTGACGAACATTATGATAATATTATGACTTCATTTCGTGAGGATTTTCCGAATCTCATCAATAATGACTATTTACTATTTCTCTACTCCATTTATGGGTTTTCATCCCCTACAATCGCTCTATTTTTAGGGCTTGAAAATGTCAGTGGAGTCTATGACCGCCGTAAGCGTCTGAAGAACAAAATAAAAGTTTTTGATGGAGAAAATAAGACTAAATACTTGCAGATATTATCTAAGTAGCTGTAATATAATAGAGTAGTATGATAAAATAAGGGCATGAAAGTATAAGGTGTTGTTAATTAGGATATTATGTGATTATATTAATTGGCGCACCAAAAATATCCGAAAATATAAAATATAATTATTTTATAATTAATAATTTATGGAGATGTTATGCCAACTTGTTTTTAGCTTAAAATAAGGTTTCCTCTCAAAAGAGTGTGTAATTTTGCTCTCGGAAAATTTAATCAATCATTGTATGAAAGTTATTATTACAATTACATTATGCTTGATTTCGATTTTGGCTCATCCGGTTCAGCTCTCTGCTAAAGATGATGAACAAAAGGAGATTGAGAATTGTGCAGAACTCGTATTAAAGAGATCTACTCATCGTCATGAGAAACCGGGAAAAGCGGCAATAATCTATTGTAAATATACAAGGGGACATCTGTCCTTTGTTATACCGCATAGCATTGAGGCTATGCAGGTCATTATCGGTGACGAACAGCTACCGATTTGGCAGGGATGGGTTACATCCGATTATCCTGAAACAGATATACCTGTCTTAGTAAGTGAGTATGAAATTACCTGCCGGACAACTGAAAATCAGATTTTCAAAGGAAAAGTTCAATTCTATTAAATATAAAGTAATATGCGACGATTTATTGAATTTTTGACAGCTCTCCTTATCGGAGTAGTTGTAGTGTCATGTTCAGTTTCGGATGAACCTGAGAGTGCCGGATGGAATGAACCCCAGAGTAGGTCGGTAGAACAAGGTAATACCGATGAAGGGCGATTTGATAATACGCCATTTCAATGGGATTACACCATTTCATCCGATAGTAGTGAAAGGTGTAGTGGGATAGCTCTTTTTCCTGTAAAAGTAGACTCCACCCTATCAAAAATATCTACGTTTGACACGAGACCGCCTATAGATGGTGAACATAATTATGTGGCTGATATTTTAGTCACAGATCCTAATATTGTATATGTAGGTGCGGCTTATCCTGAAAGCGAATTTGCAGGAGATTTTGGTAAAGAAATCCTATATCCTAGAAATCCAATAGATGTATATACTAATTTCCCCGATGCTTATATAGATGAGATTACC
This sequence comes from uncultured Porphyromonadaceae bacterium, assembly GCA_947177595.1. Lineage (GTDB taxonomy): Bacteria > Bacteroidota > Bacteroidia > Bacteroidales > Muribaculaceae > Paramuribaculum. Next base: position 2,303 of record CAMWUZ010000274.1, read on the forward strand.
AGAGAGACGGGGAGCATAGGATACAAACTATTTATGAAGAACGTATTGCGTTCAGAGGAATACATGAATTATCTTAGTACAAAAGGTCGGGAAGGCTTTGAATTTTCTTGCTCGCAGTACTATTCATACTCAGATATTGAAAAGGCTTTTGCTACCAATGCTGGTTTGGGTAAAATATTCTCAGCCAAAGTAAAGAGTAATTCAAATAAAACTAATATTCAGAGTCGATTATTAGGGCAACTAATCTCCAAGAATTTTACTGTTTCGATGGACTTGCCAACAAAAAGTTTTTTTAAAGATGCTTCTTACGATCAGTCCGCTGATAATCCTGTGTTTATTAGATCTATAACTTACGGTAAGATTGCAAT
>CAMWUZ010000275.1 GCA_947177595.1 uncultured Porphyromonadaceae bacterium
CTCCCGACTAATACCTGACCGACTAACCTTTTTTCCTGACGCTCCAGCCGAAGCGACCTATCTCTGCCCCCTGCGAGTAATAGTGTCCGTGCGAATAATTGATGAGTCCTGCCGCACCGAGGTCAAATGCGCCTGTCGTCTTATCTATAAGTTCGCTTTTGGCAAGAACATCAAGCACTTCGCCGATAATCATGTCATGGCTGCCGAGGTGCATTATTTCTCTTACGCGGCATTCTATACTGAGAGGGCTTTCATCGATATACGGGCAGGCAACCTTTACTCCGGGCTTTGGAGTGAGTCCTGTCTGCTCCCATTTGTCAAAGTCTCTGCCGCTCCTCACCCCGCACCAGTCAACCGCGCGTGCCATTTGCTCCGTGGTGAGGTTTACGGTAAATTCCATCGCCTCCCTGATAATATCATAGGAATGTCGCTCGGGACGCACTGAAATATACAGCAGGGCAGGATCGGTGCATATGGTTCCTGTCCAGGCGATAGTGATTAGGTTTGATTTTTCTGCATTGCCGCAGGTCACGATAACCGCCGGCACCGGATATACCATTGTGCCGGGTTTCCATATCTCACGGTCGGTCAGCATATACGCGCGTCGCTGCTGTTTACTGTCTTTCCGCAATAATGGCAACGGATAGTCACATTGTCGCGGTCCACCACCTCAAAGCGGGTGCGCATCGGCTCGTTGTTGGTGATGCATTTGGGGTTGGAGCATTTGACCACACCGATCAGGGTGTCGGCAAGTTCAACGGGGCGTTTGGCCACAACTTCAAAATCGCGGATGATATTTACTTTGGCTCCGGGTGCTATGATGGCGATGCGGTTGATGATATCTTCAGGAATGGTTACGTCGGCAATCTTGATGATGCCTTTCGAGCCCATGCGTTTGCTTGGGAGATTGTTGCCTATGGTTAGATGGGTATCAACGTTTTCAAGTCCGAGAAGTTTGACAACCTTGAATAGTGCCTTACTGGGTATGTGGTCGATCACTGTGCCGTTTTCAAGTGCGGCTACCGCGAGTTCTTTCTTGTCGTTGCTCATAGTGGTGTCTGTTATTTCTTTTCGGGATCGATGCCGAGAGCTCGGCAGATAATAGCCTGGCGCGCAAAGAGTCCGTTTCTCGCCTGGTCGAAATAGTATGCCTTGGGATTGTCATCCACATCCTGATCTATTTCGTTGATTCTGGGCAGCGGATGAAGCACTCTGAGATTAGGCTTGGCATCGGCGAGCATCGAGTTGCGGAGCGTATAGAGATTCTTTACCTTCTCATATTCCATAATATCGGTAAAGCGCTCTCTCTGCACACGTGTCATATAGAGGATATCGCTGCTGTTTATCACTTCCGGTGAGAAGTCTTTGTACTCGTTGTATCTGATGCCGTGAATGTCGCAGAATTTCTTGTATTCGGCAGGCATCTGGAGCTCTTCGCAAGCCACAAAGTTGAATGTGGGATTGAAATAGCGCATCGCCATGAGAAGGCTGTGTACGGTTCTGCCGTATTTCAGGTCGCCTACCATGGAAATGGTCAGGTCGTTCAGCTTGCCCTGTGTCTTGCTGATGGAGTAGAGGTCGAGCATGGTCTGAGAGGGGTGCTGATTCGAGCCGTCACCTGCGTTGATAATCGGCACATCGGTGACTTCGGTCGCATATCTTGCCGCTCCTTCGAGATGATGACGCATCACGATAAGGTCTGCGTAGTTGCTCACCATTTTGATCGTATCCTTGAGGGTCTCTCCTTTCGCGGAGCTTGAGGTGCTGGCATCGCTGAAGCCGATAACTCTGCCTCCGAGACGGTTTACGGCTGTCTCAAAACTGAGTCGCGTGCGGGTGGAAGGTTCAAAAAACAATGTTGCTACAACCTTGCCGTCCAGCACTTTCAGATTGGGATTTTCCTCGAAATATTTGGCTTTTTCGATTAGCTCCAGGATTTCATCTTTGCTGATGTCATCAATGGAAACAAGACTTTTGCTGTTCATATCACCGGATAATGTTGTGGTTATACACGCAAAGTTAATACATCACTTTTCTCATTGCAAATTTTTGTCAAGGATTGTGATGAGCCGGTGAGTAATCGGCAGTTCAATCATTCGTCGGTGAGGTCGTCCTCGTTATCATCGAAATCGAAATCAAAGTCCCAGCCGTCGCCTGTAGCCTGTTCGGTGAATCGGGAGAGTTCTCTGCCTTCGCGCTTGGTGGGTCTGCCGAGTCCCTTGCGGCGGTCTATGAATCCGCTGATTTTCACAATTTCAAGTAGGTCAAGCTGGCTCTGTGGTGTGATATTTTCCATATATTCCGGCACGAGCTTTGCGCCGAGGCGGTTTTCTGTCAGTGCAATCACGCGGAACGAGTAGGTGACCGGCGGTTTCCTCACTTCAATGACATCTCCTGGCTTGATTGTGCGTGAGGGCTTGACGGTGACACCACCGACACTCACTCTGCCTTTCTTGCACGCCTCTGTCGATATGGTGCGGGTTTTGAAGATTCTGGTAGCCCACATCCATTTGTCTATGCGTTCTTCACTTTTTGCCATAGGGGTGTCGGATTATTTGTTGTTGAAGTTGCACATGGCGAATGAGAGACCGCTGAGGCAGAATGCTTTGATAGCTTCACAAGCCACTTCGATTCGCGCGGGCAGTTCTTTC
>CAMWUZ010000276.1 GCA_947177595.1 uncultured Porphyromonadaceae bacterium
ATATGAAACAACCAGATTGAGCATTACCTCCGCGTCCTTGGGAGCGGTGGCAACAGGCACGGTGAAGGTAATGCTGTCGCCGGGCTGAACGGCATCGATCGGGAACGTCTTTGAAAGAGCTTCCTTGCCGTTGACAAGAGTTGTTGCCGTAAGGTCAAAACCTTTTAGTGAGCGGAAATCGTAACGGTTTACAAGTGTAACAATTGCATTCTTACCTTTGAAAGCATTGAGTCGGAACTTGATAAACTGGTGGGCGGCGCGCACCTCCATGAGCTTGGCGCTCTCGTTGCGTGTTGCAGGTATAATCCCGTTAGAGCAGAAATTACCCTGATGAGGACCGGGATAATCATAACCCGTGTGGAGACGGTAAACACCCTCCTTGATTTCCTGTGGGTCATAAATCGCCTGGTCAACCCAGTCCCATATGCAGGCACCGATGGTACCGTCGGAGTTTTCGATAACATCCCAATATTCCTTGAGGTTGCCGATCGCGTTGCCCATGGCATGAGCATATTCGCAGAGTATCATCGGCTTGTCAAGACCGCTGGTATATTCGTTCATCCAAGCCATACCGGGATACATCTTTGAATAGAAGTCAGAGAAGCGGCTGCCTCCGTATGGTTTGTCAATACGGGTGCCTTCATAATGCACGGGACGATTGTCAAGTTTCTTGGCTGCGTCATAGCATGCGGCGAAATTCTCTCCGTTGCCTGCCTCGTTGCCGAGCGACCACATGATTACAGAAGGATGATTGCGGTCGCGGAGCACCATGCGGTCGATGCGGTCAACGAAAGCCGGAATCCATGATGGCTTATCGGAAATGCTCTGGTTCGCATGATCCTCAAGGTCAGCCTCATCGATAGTGTAGAGACCGTAATGGTCAAACATCGCATACATCCGCGCATTATTGGGATAATGGCTCGTGCGTATAGTATTGATATTGTTCTGCTTCATCAAGGTGACATCGCGGAGCATGGATTCTGTGCGCACCGCTCTGCCGTATAGGGGATCGCTGTCATGGCGGTTTACACCTTTGAGGAATACGCGCTTACCGTTGACATACAGAAGGTTGTCCTTAATTTGAATATCGCGGAAGCCGTGTTTGGTAGAGAACGCCATTTCATCCTCCTTGCCGGGGATGCGCTGAATCACATCTACCGTGTAGAGGTTGGGTGTTTCTGCTGTCCAGAGTTCAACGCCGGGCAAATCAAATTCAGCCACTGTCGGAGTTTTGGTTGACAGATTATGGTAGAGGGTTTTGGTGGCAACGACCTTACCCTCGGGGTTTGTGACCTTTATTTCAAATTCACGTGTGCCTTTGATACCGTCGCGGTTGTCAATATCAAGCTCCACGGTCATCTTCGCATCCTTATAGTCGGGAGAGAGGGTTGAAGTGATGCGGTGGTCACGCACGGATACCTTGGGCACATTATAAAGATATACATCTCTGAAAATACCGCTCATGCGGAACATATCCTGACACTCAAGATAAGAACCGTCGCTCCAGCGGAACACCTGGACGGCTATTGAATTGTCGCCCGGTTTCAGGTATTTGGTGAGATCGAACTCGCTGACATTGTTAGCACCCTGAGTGTAGCCTACATACTTACCGTTCACCCATACGAAAGCTGCCGAATAAATACCGCCGAAGTGGATAAACGTGCGGTTGCCGTTCCAGTTTTCAGGCAAAGTGAAGTTGCGGACGTATGAACCGACAGGGTTGATTCCGTAGTTTTTACCCTCATCGTTGAATCCCTTGCGGGCATTGATATAGGGAGGTGTATTGCTGTGGGGATACTCTACATTTGCATAGATGGGCTTATCATAGCCGAGCATTTCCCAGTTGGATGGCACGGGAATAGTATCCCATGAAGAAGTGTCATAGCCTTTTTCAAAGAAGTCAAGAGGACGCTTTGAGGGGTCAGGCACGAGATTGAAGCGCCATGTGCCGTTCAGGGTCATATATTTGTCGTTGACAGGAACAGTCCAAGGGGTAGCATAATACTCCTTGTCAGCCTTCATGGCGGCTTCGCTTGCATAAGGCATCATGGTAGCGATACCCGGCTCTTTGTTTTCCTGGAAAATCTTCTCGTTTTCCCAATAGTTTTTATTGCGTTCAAACATTGTTGCTTCATGAGGGGTGTCTCCGGCAACCGGAACGAAGATATACTTTGCCGCCGGGTCAATCATAGCCTCCTTGAGAGGGATGAGAGTGAAAGGACCAAACTGCTCGACGGCGATGCACATACCTGAATAATTGGTGGAGATCATCAGAAAAGATTCCGGGAAAACAGGCTGGACATTCCACAGCTGAGCTTCATCCGATCCGTTGTCAACTCCGAGGGTTACATTGTTGCCATCGGCTCTGATAGCCATACCGCTCTCGGCATTGATGAAACGCCAGCTTCCGGATAGCTTCGTGATGCGCCACAACTGTGCCGGGCTGAGGGGAGAATCTGTAACCAGTTTGACCGTAGAGCCAACCTGCTCGATGCAGCACTGCTGGTTTCTCTGCATAACAATTTTGTAGAGCTTTTCGCTATCGAAATGTACTGTATTCGATTTTGCTTGCGAAGCAAAAGGAATCAAAGCAACAAACAGTAAAGCAAAAAATCTACCGATTGATGGTTTAGACATAAGT
>CAMWUZ010000277.1 GCA_947177595.1 uncultured Porphyromonadaceae bacterium
ATTGCATGGTGATGGAGTTTGCCGCCTGAAAGTAACCGACATTTTCAATGTCGCCGAATGAGCGGATGAAAAGATTGATAAAATATACAGAACCGGTAGTGACAAGATTGCCGACAACCAGAATGAGCCCGAGAGAGAGGAGTTTCCTCACAAGCGGGCGATTGGATGAAGGCCTTTCTCTGTTTTTATGTGGAATACGGCATTTTTTTAGCGTATGTGAATAGAAAAAATACATTGCTGCAGACATACAGATAATTGCCGGAACAATGCCGTTTATTCCAAATAACCAGTAGAGGGGTACTCCGATAAGAAGTCCAGCCAGAGCCGATACAAGTGATGCGCGTGAAAGTTTCCTGACCTCATGCAATCCTTGAAGAACTGAGAGCTTTCCGGCAGCGGCAATCGAGAAGAATAGAGATAGCGACAGAAACATGAAGGAAACAGTGCTTGAATAGTTTCCGAATGTTATCCGACTGAGCAGTGGAGAAAGGGTGAAGCATACAAGCGCACCGAATACTGCACTCCATAAGATAAGTTTAAGCGCAACAGTTATTACACGTGAAAACTGAGAATCATCCTGCCGGCTTGAAGAAATTTCCTTGACAATGGCGAGGTTGAGCCCGAGTGAGCCGAAAATCTGAACGGTACCTGTCGCCGAGTTAAACAGGGTATTGATACCCATACCCTCAGGTCCCAGAAACATCGCCACGAGTTTACCGCGGACAAGAGTAATGAGTACCTGGAATATCTGTATACCGCCAAAGAGGGATATACCTTTGAGGATACTCTTGTCGCTATTGTCAATATTCTCCTCCATTTACTCTTTGACTTGCCAGTTGTTTATCAACTCTACGATTTTGCGGGCTTCATCGGTGGTGAGAACAGGTGAGATCGGCAGAGAAAGCTCCGTGCGGTGAATATTTTCCGTTACAGGCAATGACATTCCGCTCCATTGCGGCATACACTTCTGCTTATGCGGTGGAATAGGGTAGTGTATGAGGGTCTGTACTCCGTTATCTTCAAGATATTTCTTCAATTCTTCGCGATATGGGGTGAAAACGGGAAAGATATGATATACATTCTGCTCTCGCGGAGCCTCTGAAGGAATGGTTATCAACGGATTTCTGATACCGTTGTTATAAATGGCTGCAATTTCCATTCTCCCGGCATTCTCTTCATCAAGGTATGGGAGTTTGACAGATAGAATCGCCGCCTGCATCTCATCAAGTCGCGAATTACGACCGATATAGTCGAAGACGTATTTTGCTGATGAGCCGTAATTAGCCAGAGCACGCACAATCCGGGCAAGCTCTCCGTCATTTGTTGTAACGGCTCCACCATCTCCGAGTGCTCCGAGGTTTTTACCCGGATAAAAGCTGTGAGCGGCAGCATTTCCTATACTACCGGTGCGCTGTTCGCTAAATTTGCAACCGTGTGCCTGCGCATTGTCTTCGATGAGCAACAGGTTGTTTTTGTCACAAAGAGCGGCAATCTCCTGAGAATAGGCGCATCTGCCATATAGATGCACTATAAGCAGGGCTTTGGTTTTGTTTGAAATAGCTTCCTTGATTTTTTGCGGTGAAATCTGTAGTGTTTCCGGATCCGGTTCAACAGGTACCGGAGTAAGCCCTGCCTGTATAACGGCTATGATTGTTGCAATGTAGGTATTTGCGGGTACAATAACTTCATCACCGGGAGTAAGTTTGCCAAGTTCAATATATGCCTTGAGAATCAGATATATGGCATCGAGTCCGTTTGCGCATCCCACACAGAAGCCGGTGCCGATATACTCAGCAAATTTACGCTCGAAGTTTTCAACCTCGGCTCCGAGAATATATTGACCCGAGGACACAACGCTATTCACGGCATCAGTGATTTCTTCAGAGTGCCGCTCAGTATTTTTTTTCAGATCAAGAAACTTAATCATCGGAAGAGAGTGATTTTCGCCGTTCTAAAAATTCGGGATATTCGCTGATGTAGTCATCGGGATTGAATAGCTCTGATGCCAGCACCATACAAAGCGCATCGGAAGAGAACCGATATAGTGTACGCCACACTCCAAGCTGAACTTCAACCGGCTTGCCGCCTTCAATAATTGTTGCGGTAGTCTGAGTGGTACCGTTGTCAAGGTCAATATCAAATTTACCCTGAAGTGCATAAATCATCTGTGATGTGGCGAAATGGGCATGATTTCCGCGACTTTTTCCGGTCGGGATTTCAGCCATGAAATATGCCCGGCGTGGTTTGAAAGGCAGACTTAACGGAGTGAGACCGCTGATCGGACCGGCGGACAAAATAATCAGAACGGTTTCAGCGATTACTGATAGGGGTAAAGATACCTGAGAGGAAACGAGCAAACCGGTATCAATGCCGGCGATTGTTTCTCCGGCAATCATTATCCCTCCTTTAGGTGCCATTATAAAAGCCTGTGCGGTAAGCGAAATACTGTCAGGGATATCATTACCAGCCAAAAGATAAACCGCTTTGATTTCAAAAGGAAGATGAGTCACTTCCTCAACAAAGGTAAGACTACCTCTGCTGTCGCGAAACTCCGGGAGATGAAACAGTTCGAACATCTTAGAAAAAAAGACTGTGCCTAATGTGACACAGTCTTTAAA
>CAMWUZ010000278.1 GCA_947177595.1 uncultured Porphyromonadaceae bacterium
TTCCCGCCCTGTTGCCGCAGTGTATCGAAGCGCTGGATATCAAGCCCGGCGGAGTGTATGTAGATGCTACTTTTGGAGGCGGCGGTCACTCCCGCGCAATTGTTGAATGTCTTGACAATCAGGGTCATCTCTATTCTTTTGATCAGGATGAGGATGCGGTGGAGAGAGCTTTTGAAGATCCGCGGTTTACAATTGTGTATTCCAACTTCCGCTATCTTTCCAACTTCATGAGATATTATCATGTGGAGGGTGTTGACGGTGTGCTTGCCGATCTGGGTGTGTCTTTTCATCATTTTGATGAAGCGGACCGTGGTTTCTCCTTCAGGTGGAGCGGACCGCTTGATATGCGCATGAACCGTAAGGCGACCATGGATGCGGCGCAGTTTATAAACACCGCTTCCGAGGAAAAGATTGCTGACGCACTATATCTTTACGGCGAAATCAAGGCATCACGTAAGATTGCCGCTGCTTTGGTAAAGGAAGCGAAACGCGCGCCGATAGTGACGGTGGAGCGTTTTCTTCAGATTGTGAAACCTTTTGTGAATCCCCGTCAGGAGAAAAAAGAACTCGCCATGATTTTTCAGGCGATACGCATAGAGGTGAACGGTGAACTGGATGCACTGCGCTCATTTTTAGAGCAGACGGCACGTGTGATTCGTCCTGGGGGCAGACTTGCCATCATCACCTATCATTCGCTGGAGGACAGGATGGTGAAAAATTTCATGCGCAACGGCAATGTAGAGGGTAAGGATATCCGCGATATATTTGGCAGAAGCGAGGCGCCGTTCAAGATGCTCGGCTCCAAGCCCATTGTGCCGGATAATGAGGAGATAGAGCGCAATCCGCGGTCACGCAGCGCGAAACTGAGAGTGGCGGTAAGAACTGAAAACTGATACACAACCATTATATACCGATGGCGGCAAAAAAGAGAAAAAAAGACAGTGACAATCCCGGATTTTTCGCAAGGATTCGCAGCGGACAGGTGATCAGCAGCGATTTCTTTGCGCGCAACTGGATGACTGTACTCGCTGCTATACTCGTCATAATGTTTTATATAACAAACAAGTACAATTGTCAGACAAAAATGGAGGAAATTCAGCGCCTCACCACAGAGCTTGAAATTGTGAAAACGGAGCGGTTGAGGGTGAGAAGCAGCTACATGAGCAGCACACGTGAATCGTCCATGCAACAGCTTATTGATTCTCTCGGTCTTAATCTTCATGTACAGGACAGACCGCCATTTAAGTTAGAAGGGAAATGAAGAAGAAATCAAATAAGAAACATATCCTGTACCGCTACGGTGTGATTACCGCCATAATATTTTTTGTGGCGACCGGAGTGATATACAAGCTGGTGGATACGACGGTGATTTCTGCGGGGGAATGGAACAAGAAAGCAAACGAGGAATTGTCGCGAAATGATACAATAATGCCGGTGAGAGGCAATATCCTTGCTTCAGACGGCAGTGTCCTTGCGGCAAACCTGCGCTACTATACGGTGAGAATCGACTTCCGCTGCGAGAGATTCATGGAGGAGAAATACCGAAGCGCACTTGATACCATCGCCGACAGCATGGCTTGCTATTTCCCGATACGAACAGCCGCGCAGTGGAAAAAACATCTTGCCGCTCCGCTGGTCAAGCCTAAGGCAGAACGTCCGAGAGCATACCGCCTGATAGATAATATCAGCTATGCCGATTACCGCCGTCTGCGCTCATTCCCGTTCTTCTCAATAAAAAACCGCAACCGCAACGGCATATCTGTCGAGGGTAAAATGCGTCGTGTCAACCCTTACGGAGATATGGCGCGCCGAAGCATCGGCGGCGTGGGCGCTACAGCCGAGTGCAAGGAGGTGCACGGCATATCAGGACTTGAAAAAGCGCTTGATACGCTGCTGTATGGCAAGACCGGCCTGTCAAAAAAAGTGCCTCTGACCAAAGGAATCGTCAACTGGACCGACATACCTGCAGTTCCCGGCTACAATATCACCACTACCATCGATATCAAGATGCAGGATATTGTGGAGAATGAGCTCAACGATGTACTTACATACTGCAATGCCGACTGGGGAGTTGCCGTGCTGATGGAGGTGGCTACCGGCGATATCAAGGCTATTTCCAATCTTGAGAAGAACCCGAATGGCAATAACTATATAGAAGGTATGAACCGCGCCGTGCTGGGCTTCGAGCCGGGTTCGGTTGTAAAGACCATTTCTATGATGCTCGCGCTGGAGGACGGAATTGTCAACTCACTTGACGAGGTTATCTCCACCGGCTCGAGATTTCCATACGCCGGGGGCAACTCAATTACCGACTCCCACCCCGTTCCCTCACTTACAGTGAAAGAGGTAATCGAGCGCTCTAGCAATATTGGCATGACAAAGGTGATTGTGAGAAAATATGACTCCAATCCAGGTGGATTCTATTCCCGTCTGAAAGAAATTGGATTTCTTGAGCCTATGCACACCGGAATAGCCGGTGAAACTGTGCCACGTGTGGACAGCGTGCCGAATAACCGCGGCGGCAGAATCGCTCTGTCGCGTCAGTGCTACGGCTATGCCACCTAGATTCCGACGCTTTACACCCTGGCGGTTTACAACGCCATAGCCACCAAC
>CAMWUZ010000279.1 GCA_947177595.1 uncultured Porphyromonadaceae bacterium
GCTCCAGACTGAGCGAGGCGAAGACGAAGCACTCATTCAGAAAATTGCTGATAGAATCGGCATTACCGGCAATGAACGTATGAGTGTGGAAGAAATTCAGGACAGAGTGGAGGTGGAGCTGTTGAACAGTCCGCGTCAGGAGGTAGCTAAGCGTTATATAGCCTATCGAGACCAACGAAGCATAGCTCGTCGTGCCAAAACACGCGATATGTTTCTTGAAATCATAGAGGCGAAAAACAATGATATTACGCGCGAGAACGCAAACATGAATACCGACTCCCCTGCCGGTATGATGATGAAATTTGCGAGTGAAACCACCAAACCGTTTGTTGATGATTACCTTTTGTCGCAGGAGGTACGCGATGCCGTGAAACATGGCTATCTTCATATTCACGACAAGGATTATTACCCTACCAAGAGTCTTACCTGTGTGCAGCATCCTCTCGACAAGATTCTCAAATTCGGATTCTCAGCCGGGCACGGTGAATCACGTCCTGCCAAACGTATTGAAACCGCAAGCATAATCGCTTGCATTTCACTTGAAACGGCACAGAATGAGATGCATGGCGGTCAGGCAATTCCGGCATTTGATTTCTATCTCGCTCCATACGTGCGTTCTTCATATATCGAGGAAATCAAGACTATTGAAAAATATGAGTGTAAAGACCTCTCACACTTATACAACACATATATAGCCGATTATGAGGCTAAATCTTTAGAAGGACTTGAAGGGGATGAGAGATATGTGCAGCACGCAATCAACCGTACTGTGGAGAGAGTTCATCAGTCAATGGAGGCATTTATCCATAATATGAACACTATCCACTCCCGTGGCGGAAATCAGGTAGTATTCAGTTCCATTAATTATGGAACCGACACATCAGCAGAGGGCAGATGTATTATCCGCGAACTCCTCAATTCCACTTACGAAGGTGTAGGTAACGGAGCCACAGCTATCTTCCCGATTCAGATATGGAAAAAGAAACGTGGAGTGAGCTATCTCCCGTCCGACCGCAATTATGACCTCTACAAACTTGCCTGCAAGGTTACGGCACGCCGTTTCTTCCCCAACTTCGTGAATCTTGACGCAACATATAATCAGCATGATAAATGGCGCGAAGATGACCCCCAAAGATACAAATATGAGGTTGCTACAATGGGATGCCGCACACGCGTGTTTGAAAACCGCTACGGTGAAAAGACATCAATCGGTCGCGGTAATCTCAGCTTCACCACTATCAATATAGTGCGCATAGCCATTGAATGCATGGTCATTAAAGATCAGGAAGAGAGAATCGCAAAATTCATGAGTATCCTCGACAAGGTTCTCGACATTGCGGCACGACAGCTTTGTGAACGCTTCAACTTTCAGAAAACCGCGCTCGCCAAACAGTTCCCGTTGCTTATGTCACGCCTTTGGAACGGATGCGAGAACCTCACTCCGGGGCAAACTATTGAAAGCGTAATCAATCAGGGTACGCTCGGTATCGGTTTCATCGGTCTTGCGGAATGTCTGATTGCCCTGATCGGAAAACACCATGGAGAAAGCGAGGAAGCACAGGCTCTCGGCATCAAGATAGTAAGCCATATGCGCAGCAGAGTTAACGAATTCAGCGAAAAATATGGTCATAACTTCTCAGTTCTTGCAACTCCCGCAGAAGGACTTAGCGGAAAATTCACATCCAAGGACAGAAAGAGCTTTGGAATTATTCCCGGTGTTACAGACAAAATATATTACACCAACTCCAATCATGTGCCCGTATATTACAAATGTTCTCCAAAGCATAAAGCCGAAGTCGAGGCCCCATATCACGAGCTCACCGGTGGCGGACATATTTTCTATGTGGAGATTGACGGCGATGCCACGCATAATCCCAAAGCTATCGCTGATATTGTTGACCTGATGGATAAGAACAACATCGGTTACTGTTCTGTAAATCATAACCGCAACCGCTGTATGGAATGCGGATATGAGGATGCCAGCGAGAAACTGGAATCATGCCCCAAATGCGGGAGCAAAGAGATAGACCGCCTGCAGAGAATCACCGGTTACCTTGTAGGCACAACAGACAGATGGAACAACGCTAAATTGTCGGAACTCAATGACCGTGTAGTCCACAAATGAGTCTTCGCGTTCTTGACATAATCGAAGGTACTACGGTGGACGGTCCGGGATTCCGGACCGCCATCTATTTTGCGGGCTGCCATCATCAGTGCGCCGGATGTCATAATCCGGAATCATGGGACTTCAACAGGGGGGAGGAAATAAGTGTTGAATCACTTATGGAAATTATTGAAGCGAATGATATGGATGTAAGTCTCAGCGGTGGAGATCCAGTTTACCGGATTAATGAAATAATAGCTCTTTGCAAACAAATACGCTCGATCGGTAAGACTGTATGGCTTTACACAGGTTTTCTTTTTGAAGAAATCCATGATATGCCACGTGGCAAGGAATTGTTGGAAAATATTGATGTAATGGTTGACGGACCTTTTATTGAAGCGCTAAAAGATACAGACCTGCTTTTTCGCGGATCATCCAATCAGCGAATAATTGTGTGCCAAAAGTCCACTCC
>CAMWUZ010000280.1 GCA_947177595.1 uncultured Porphyromonadaceae bacterium
GCGCTCGTATTACCCTCAGTTCCGAGTACCGGTCTCGCGCTTGCAACCATTATAGTTCTCGGCGTGTCATTCTCACTTGTTCCGGCGGCTCTCTGGCCTTCTGTGCCCAAGGTAATGGACGCCCGCTATCTCGGCAGCGCATACTCATTGATTTTCTGGGTACAGAACATCGGTCTGTTCGGTGTGCCTATTCTCTTCGGTAAAATTCTAGAAGCATCAAATGTCGGGGTGGATCCGATGGATTACAACTACACCAATCCCATGCTCATGTTCGCAGGATTCGGAGTCGCGGCACTCTTCTTCGCTCTATGGCTCAAGATTCTCAATGCCAAGCACAACTACGGTCTTGAAAAGCCCAATATCAAGAGCTCGGAAGCAATTGAAACAGCTGAATCAATGACTGTTGATATGTAAAAATCAGCGTTGATATATTTTATTGAGGCGGATCCGGCAGGATCCGCCTCTTTTTTATGCAGTCAGTAATGGAGGAAAATTTTCTTAAAACTATTTTGAAAGTGTCATTGTTACTAATGCAGATAAGAGAGAATTTGACTCTGTAACACAATTTCTATAATAACAACTCTGTTTGTGAGCCGATTTTCCCCTTGCCTGTCACAAACTGCAAAAAACATGAAACACTTCTTACTTCTTATTTCACTGCTATTGGCTATATCCGCTGAAGGGTATGCATTTGAAGTCAGAGATTCAGCTTCAATCCACTTCCGTCAGGGCAAGTCGGTGATCGAGCCGTCACTGTATGGGAACAGTGAGGTACTTGACAGTATAATAGACGCTCTTAAATCAGACTCAACAAACGCTACGGCTAAGAGACTTAAAAAGATTATTTTTGTAGGAGCCGCTTCTCCTGAAGGTTCTGTGGCTATTAACAGGCGCCTTTCACAAAGGCGTGCGGATAATCTGTTTGATTATCTGTCACGCAGAGTTCAGATGCCGGACTCATTAACGGGATTTGAATGGAATGGCAGAGATTGGAAAGGACTCTATGAAATGGTGCAGGCAGACGTGAATGTGCCTTATCGCGGAGAGGTTCTTCAGTTGATTGAAGAAATAACCCGAGATGTTGCCGCCCACGGTGATAATGCGTCAAATCTTGCTAAGATAAGGTCATTCAAGGGTGGAGTGCCTTACTCATATATGTATTCCAATTTATTCCCAGCGCTTCGTGCATCTAAAATATATACATATTATGATATGCCCTCTTTGCTGAACCGCATAAACGGATATGCATATTTTACTCCTGATGCAGTTTCGTTTGAAGGATTCATGCCGGTAGCGTTCGTTAATAAGGAAAGCAAACCCTTTTATATGTCACTGAGCACCAATATGCTGTATGATGCACTTGCGCTGCCGAACATAGGAGCGGAGTTCTATCTCGGCAAAAACTGGTCGATTACCGGTAACTGGATGTACGGGTGGTGGGATAATGATTCACAGCATAGGTACTGGAGAGCCTACGGCGGCTATCTTGCAGTGAGAAAATGGTTTGGCAAGGCTGCGAATGAAAAACCTCTTACCGGAAACCATATCGGACTATATGGCGGTGTTGTCACATACGATTTTGAATTCGGCGGCACAGGATATATGGGCGGATTACCCGGAAAAACGTTATGGGACCGCTGCAATACCATGGTGGGGATTGAGTACGGCTACTCACTCCCGGTTAGCAAGCATCTTAATATCGATTTCACCATCGGTGTAGGTTATCTCGGAGGTAAATATATAAAATATGTTCCCGATCACGACTTTTATGTGTGGAAGGCAACCAAACATCTTAACTGGTTAGGTCCGACAAAAGCAGAAATTTCACTTGTATGGCTTTTGGGACATGACAATTACAATCACAGTAAAAGAGGCTTGAAATGAAAACTATAAAACTGAACGGAATTCTGGCTATAATAGCCGCGGTGGTTTCACTATCATCATGCCGCCATAAGGAATTGTATGAGGAAGAGCTTAATTATCAGGGAATTGAGGTCGTGTTTGACTGGCGAAACGCTCCCGATGCCAATCCTGCCTCAATGGTGCTGTATCTTTATGAGCAGAAGGGTGGTACTCCTCTCAGATATGTTTTTTCCGGCAGAGACGGCGGTAAAATAAGGCTTCCCTACGGAACTTACAATTCAGTTGCCATGAACGGAGACGATACCGACTGGGCATACGACAACGATATAAATGATATAGACAATTTCACAACAGTGACTCACGAACTGCATCCCAGTGTTGCAGACAGTACATACTCAGCGCACGTGTCAAGAAGCGATGAAGTGAAGATAGTAGAGAATCCGAAGATGCTCTGGAGCGACAGAGTTGACGGTTTCAGCCTCTCGTCAGAAGACTATAATACAAAGAAAGTTCTTACCCTGTATCCGGAGGAGGCTGTGTGTCACTACACGGTAACAGTACTTGATGTTGAGAATATCGACAGTGTGTCAGGTACAAAAATCGAAGGTATCCTTTCGGGACTTGCCGAGGGATTCATGCATGGTCAGCAGGCAAACGGAGGCGAAAGCGTCATCATGCCGCTTGAACTGAATGTCGATGTT
>CAMWUZ010000281.1 GCA_947177595.1 uncultured Porphyromonadaceae bacterium
CTACTTTGCTTGTTCTTTGATGTTAGGTATTGCGAAGACCTCAAGACGTGGAACGGGCGGAGAAGTTCGGCACCACGCTCTTTTTGTATATACCCGTCCCAAACATGGTGTCTGTCGGGACACATAACCTCTTAACCCAAATGAAGAAGAAATTTCTTTATCTAATGACCGCTTCGATGTACTTATTTATGACAGCTTGCGGCAACGGCACATCGAAGCAGGACTCCGAAGAAGCTACCGCAGCTTCTGACAGCATTGCTCAGGTCGGGGAAGTAGAAGAACCCGAACCTACAAATTATGAGCCCCCGTTCACTATCATTGCCGTAAGAGAAGATCTCTCCAAGCTGTCAAACGGAGAACCCAAAATGGGATCAAGCCGCGTGTGGTATAAGATTCAAGTAAACAAAAATGGCACCTACGAATCTGAAAGGGTCAAAGAACGCTGGCTAGAAGACGCAAAAACTTGGGAACTCGCCGGAAACGATGAAATAAATAAAACCAGAGATTCCGGAAGATGGACACTCGAACACCGACAAATGGGTGCCGAGTTTCAGAATGTATATGATCTCCACTACCCAAGCGGCAGATCGCTCTTTTATATTCCCGATGACTTGGAGTATTTTTGGTGTGAGGCATCCGGAGCCCATAGCGCTGACTGGTCAGACTGCGCAAATCTCAACTTGAGCAACGCAATTAAGGTCGCTGAAATCATTACACCTAAGGGCACAAAAGTAATCATCCCTGAAAATGAGCGAGTAGAACCTGAGCCGGAAGTCGCTCCCGGACCTACACTTGCCGGAAAAACCTTCGGACGCACTTACACTGGAGCAACCATGGATGGCGACCAAATTGCCAGGATCCATCGTATTGCATTCACTGATAAGGAGTTTACCTACGAGAATATTGAGGTGACCAACGACGAAGAGACAAGCCATGAAACCATGAAGGGTACCTACAAACAGAAAGGCACATATATTCGCCTTGGTAGAGGCATAAGAATTGGTGCTGACAAGGATAGCACATATCAATTCGGTGTTTCCACTGATGGTACGCGGTTAACGCACGGTTTATACTTGATTAAATAATTGCGATCCATAAAAAACAGAGAATGCATCATTTTGACATTTTAGCATATAAAGTGTTAGGATGATGCATTTATATTATCCCGTCTTCTAACGATTAACTCCTTAAGGCAAACATCTTTGTAAATGATTACTACCCTTCACTCCATTGGCAAAATCGGGATAAAAGCTCTCATCAAGGAGCGAATCAAGAATCCCCAAAAGTATGTCAATACTCCATTGATTATATGGCGTGCTGATATACGTGACGAAGTGCATGAAGATATACTTCGGGATATTTTCAATGAGTATAATGGTGAGAAATCAGGTCGCAGTCGCAAATGGTATAAGATAGCATCCATACACCAACTGCCGAGCACCAAGGCTGATATTATGTTCGATATGCTTTCCAATCCATTTGTGGACAAAAATAACAATAAGCCATATCAAGGACCGGTGTCGGTCTATGCTGGATTTGACAGTAAGCGGGATACACATGAAATCGGTCTATTTGTGATTGACCCCGTGCTTGCATCGCTTGATTATAGCCGCAATCCCGAATTGCTCCCAAAATATCATTCTGTAATAAACAGTCGCAAGTGGGGGAATATGAGACTGCTTGCAGATGTTCCTGTGGTAGCCTATATGTGCATCAGTGAGCCTTGGTTTGAGACTCCTGAGGTCTACGCTGATGCAGAACAATACATTTTTTTTGCAGAATAATTGGTCGTGATTATGGCAAGTACTGTTGAGACTGTTGACCAGACGGGGATGCGAGCTTTGATTATGGAGAGGCTTGAGCGTCCTGAGCTGTATGCTGATAAACCGATGTTTGTCTGGCAGTGTGTGTGGTCTGACGGTATTCAGCAGGAGGTGCACCTTCATGCGTGTCGTGACTTCAACCGGGGGAAGGATCGGGAGGATTGGAGCGTATTTCGCATGACCACGGTCAGCTACAACGACAGTCATCTCAACAAACCTGGCAGCAAGTTCAAGGGACGAGTCGCAGGCTACCTGATTCATCCCCGGACGCTTTCGTTGTAGCACTATCTCCGTGAAGTCGGCAAGCTGATAGAGGAGAACAACTGCTTCTCTATGCGAGAGACTTTCTTTAAGTGTGATTAATAAAATGATGCTAATCCTCATTTTTGTGAAGTACACTTAATAAAATAATCATTTTCTGGTGTTTTATTTGTTATATCGTTTAACACCGTATGGATGATGTGGACTGAGAAGTTATTGGAATCGATAGCAAATGCACTGTAACTTTGCAGCGACAAAGAGAATTATGACTCTGGAAGAATGGAAAATAGAGCAGGAGGATAACTACTTCATGTTTCGGTTGGGAAACCGGTCGAAGCATAGAACGGGGTTGCCTGTGGTGGTGTGGATTGAAGCAAATATGGGAATGAAATTTTTCCTGTAATTTTGTGGCAACTGTAACGAAAAATTCCTGTATCTTCGCAAAAAAATCGCAATATGATAATACTATAC
>CAMWUZ010000282.1 GCA_947177595.1 uncultured Porphyromonadaceae bacterium
CTATGGTATCGCAAAATTACGGAAATAAATGGAATGCTCCAACTTTTCCTTACGGAAACTTGGAGCATTCTGTATCTTGGAAATCTTATGGCACCGGTCAGCTCTTGGGCATCGCAACCACCTGGACCTCCATCTGCGGGAACGGGAAGGAAACGCCGCTCTCAGGCAGCTCCATGTATATCCGCTCCATAATGCGGTAATAAACAGTCCAATAATTTTCGGTTCTCACCCATGCCTTGACCACAAGATTCACACTACTGTCGCCCAAATCAGAGATTGTCACACTCGGAAGAGCAACAGGACTTTTGACAAGAGACTGCAACGCCGCCACCTGACGCTCATTGCGTTCTATAATCCTATTCTTCTGCCGTTGGATAATACGCTTGATCCAGCCCACTTTTTTAGGCGATATGGGGCTTGGCGCCTCCTCTGTCGCGGCTGAGGCTGCCTCATCCTTCAGACGGGCATCCTCCGCGGCCTTATCAATCTGCTCTATACCGGGACGGATAACCATATCATCGGCATTTACAATTTCCAGAAGAGCGTTTTTAGCGGTATCGAAGTCATCGCCGTAAGATATGCCTACATCCCACTGTACCCTGCGATATGGGTTATGGGACCAATTGTTGATGGAGCCAGTGCTCAGGGCACCATTGGGAATATTGATCGATTTATTGTCCGGGGTACTTATTAGCGTAGAGAATATCTGAATCTGAGTCACTGTGCCTGCAAATCCCTGAGCCTCGATATAGTCACCTATTTTATAGGGTTTGAGCAAAAGAATAAGAACACCTCCCGCAAAATTCTGGAGGGTGCCGCTCAGCGCCATACCGATTGCAACACCTGCGGACGCAAAGAGCGCAATGAACGAGCTTGTGTTAATGCCGAGAATACCGATAACCGTCACCAGCAGAATGAAGTACAGGACTATTCTGACGAGACTGAGAATAAATGTAGAAAGGGATGCATCTACTTTTCTTCTGGCAAGAATAGCACCGGTAGCTGTATAGATACGCTTGATGATAAACTTACCGACATAGAACACCAGTATTGCGATCGCCAGATGAATGGAGAAACTCACAATATCTTTCACCAACCCGTTTATCAGCTCGTCAAAAGTTATATTTTTCAACGAGCCGATCTCCTGGGCGGGGGTGGGAATGCTGTCGGTGACAACCTCCGGCAACGGTATCTGCAAAAACAAGCGGCTCATCAGTTCTGAGTATCCTGAAGTGAAGGATTAACGCTTACGACATCCTTATACCATGCGAGGTTGGTGTAACCGCAGATATGAAGGTCTGATTTATTATGGACGATATAAGAACCGAGTCCGGTAAATTCGCTCATATCAAGACCATAGCTGATGGGTGTATTACCGAAGTAAGTCACTGCGGCACGATATTTTTCATTCCAGTTATCGAGCAGACTCTGATCGTCAACTTCAAGATGATTTATATAATGACCGAAATCGAAAGTGCGTGAATTAGCGCCGGTTCTACGGTAAAGGGGCACCGCAGTGTGATTCGGGTCATTTAAATTATCGTAAGAGAACGGAGCGGTCACGCCTGTGCGCTGAATAGCACGTGTAGCTTCGGCAAGAGGTTCAATCCCGTCGGTATTGACAACCGTCATGGTACATGAATACGCAGGATTGGGACCATACTGATTGTATAAATTCAGATAATTGTTGAGAGTATTCTCCGCTACCTGTCGGGCTGTAGCATCATCAGCAAACATAGCTGGAACATTAACATCATACGGCATACCGTTAACCGGAAGCTCTGTTGCCGAAGATACAATCTCTTTCGCAGCATTGCGAAGTTCATACATCACCTCGATGCAGCCCATGAAGCAACAGTCAAAATATATGACATCGTAATATTTATCACTTCCAAGCACCGATGCGAGGGTGCCGACATTCATCTCTGTGGTGTATGGATGCGTATCCTTACCGAAAGCGGTTGTCGATGCCTCATAGCCCGCCGAACGGGAATCCAGACTCTCGATCCAGCCGGTGCCGTGACTCCATAAAACAAGCCAGTTTTTCGGAGCGGGAGCCAGCTCTGCCGCATCAGTAAGCACCTGGCGCATAAAATCTGCGTCAAGCGAAGAGCCCTGTTCGGAATACGCCTTAAGCGATACAGTACCTCCTTCTGTGATTTCGAGCAACTGAGGCTCAATATCAACTTCAGACGGATCGTAATAAACAAGAAGCCTACCGCCATTCAGCGCACCTCTCGCAACCGCCTGCTGCATTTGATTCAAATTCACCTTATCGGCATTGACACCGCCGTAGCCGCTTCCTCCGCCGAGATCGTTGTCGGCGACCATATATACCAATACCGTGCATTTCGGCTCCTTGACGGGATCCGGGTCATCTTTTTTAGAACATGAAGTGATAGCGAGAGCAACAATCCCGCACAATATAGCCAGATAATTGAATACTTTATTTCTCATAAGCAAGAAAAAATCTTAACGTTGCAAAGGTAAGCAAATAAATATAATTGTGCACGCCCGGAGGGCTTATTAACAGAAAAAATAACGCAT
>CAMWUZ010000283.1 GCA_947177595.1 uncultured Porphyromonadaceae bacterium
GTATTGTCGGCGGGTTCTGTGCCGAGCGCCTCGAGGTCGTCCTTGGGGAATTGGAGAGATTTGAGTTTTTCAACAAGACGGATGTCAAGCGCGCCTTCAAATCTTTCGGGACGGAGAGAGTATATGATTTTTGATTTGGCGAGCGCGGGGTCATCCTGATACATTCTCTTGACATACATCGGCACCAGAGTTGAAATCCAACCGGTACAATGGATAACCGCGGGATCCCAGCGGAGCTTCTTGACGGTTTCAATGACCCCTTTAGCAAAGAACATCATTCTCTCGTCGTTGTCGTGGGGAGAAGTGACGGTTTCGAGTTGTTTGGCTCCCGCGCGCTGGAAATAGTCATCGTTGTCAATGAAATACACCTGCATTCTCGAGGGCTGGAGCGTAGCCACCTTAATAATAAGGGGATGGTCGCTATCGTCAATAATAATATTCATGCCTGAGAGGCGGATAACTTCGTGGAGCTGATTTCTGCGCTCGTTGATGCAACCGTATTTGGGCATGAATGTTCGCACCTCATATCCTTTTTCCTGCACTTTCTGCGGAAGTTCTCTTCCGTAAAGAGCCATCGGGGATTCGGGGAGATAGGGTGCAATCTCCTGCGAGATGTAGAGTATTTTTTTGTTTTCCATTACCTTTGAGGTGTTACTTTGCAGTTTTGGTGGCGCAAAGTTACTAAAATTTTTTGGATTTCGGCGAATCGAAAGGCGTTGCGGTCTTAAAAAACCTTATAATGGTGTGGAATATGCTCAAGTTGGTGTATCTTTGCAGTCAAATTGAAAAATAATAAGGTATGCGTAAAATTTTATTGGCGTTATTTTTAATCACCTGCAGCCTGAGCGGTTTCTGTCAGAATGAAGCTCCGGTGAAGTGGCAGGTGAGTGTGAAAATGAACGGTACAGACAAGGGTACGGTGATATTCAAGGCACGTGTTTTGCCGGGCTGGCATCTCTACGGTATGAATCTTCCTGAAGGAGGACCTAAAGCGACGGTTATTGATATGACGGGCAGCACAGGAGTGGAATTCACGACACCATTGAAGTCTGACCGCACTCCGGTGAAAGTGCATGATTCTATGTTTGACCTTGACCTCACATGGTGGGACAGCGATATCGCTTTTCGCCGTGATTTCAAGGTGAAGAAGCCGGGAGATGCAAGAATCGCCGGTAAAATCAGCTATATGAGTTGTAATGATCAGACCTGCTCTCCTCCCAAAACCCAAGCTTTTGACAAAATAATCAAATGATTTCAGATATGCGCAGATTATTAGTGTGGTGCGCGATGATTCTTGCCGGTGTATCTTATGCCGGCGCTCAGATTTTATCGCCTATAGTATGGAATGTCACATCTTCCATGACTTCTGATAACGAGGGTGAGATAGTGTTTTCCGCAACCATAGAAGATGGCTGGCATCTGTATGGGCTGAATCTTCCGGAAGGGGGACCTAAAGCCACATCCATAGATTTTGATAAACTGGAGGGGATGACTCTCGTGGGGGATATAACCCCTTCGGTAGCTCCCACAGAAAAGGTGGATATGGTGTTTCATCTCACTCTCAACTGGTGGGAGAAAGATGTGAAACTCGTCCAGAAATTCAAGACCACCGGTGACAAAGGATATTCAGCGAGCGGTGTCATCACGTTTCAGGGATGTAATGACGGTAGCTGCATTCCCCCGAGCCGTGAACCGTTCGAGGTAAGTTCACCCGGTTTTGTATCATCTCCCGCTGAAGATGATGCGGTTGAAGAAGCGGTAGCAGCCACGCCTGTTGCTGCCGGAGAAAGCGGTTGGTGGACTCCGGTTGTATTCCCAGAAGGTGAAGCCGGTGCACATTCGATAGCCGATTCTTCATGGTGGTATATCTTTATCTGGGGTTTTGTAGGCGGGCTGATAGCTCTGTTGACTCCCTGTGTGTGGCCGATGATTCCTTTGACAGTGAGCTTCTTCCTGAAGAAGAACGGCTCCAAGGGCAAATCGGTGAGAGACGCTATGATTTATGGGGCGGGTATTATCGTGATTTATCTTGTGCTTGGTCTCGCCATAACGTTGATATTCGGTGCAAGCAAACTCAATGATCTTGCAACCAATGCGGTGTTCAATCTTTTATTCTTCCTGCTGCTGGTAGTGTTCGCAATTTCATTTTTCGGTGCTTTTGATATCAAATTGCCCTCAAAATGGAGCAACGGAGTAGATAGCAAGGCAGAGAAAACCACAGGTATGATAAGCATATTTTTCATGGCTTTCACTCTTGTACTCGTGTCATTTTCATGCACCGGTCCCATCATCGGTACTCTATTGGTTGAAGCTGCTTCGGTTGGCGACATTACCGGTCCGGCTATCGGCATGGGTGCATTCGCTCTCGCACTCGCCATACCTTTTACACTGTTTGCGATTTTTCCGTCATGGCTCAAGGAAATGCCCCGCTCAGGCGGTTGGCTTAACTCGGTGAAAGTGGTTCTCGGTTTCCTCGAGCTTGCCCTGTCGCTGAAATTCCTGTCGGTAGCCGACCTCGCATACGGGTGGGGAATACTTGACAGA
>CAMWUZ010000284.1 GCA_947177595.1 uncultured Porphyromonadaceae bacterium
GTATTCTTGAAATACGTTCCGGTCCGGTAAACACCGGGGTGTCGTGATTGAGGAAATCCACAAACAAGTGAATATTCATGCTCGGCACCTGGTCGGCGATGTAACCGACAACAGTGGGGGTACCTTCCCGGCGATATTTCATGAGAGTCTTGAAGATATCGAGCTGCGCCACATTCTCGGCATTGAAGCGTGTACGCAGTCTGTCGAAAAACTTGTCGGAACCGGCATTTCTAAGCGGATGATACACCTGAATGGGTGCTCCATATCCGGCAAGAAATACCGGTAGTGAGCTAATCCACTCCCAGTTGCAGTAGTGTCCGAGCATCAGCGAGCAATTCCGCCCGTTTTTCATGGCGTTGTCAAGCAGCTCTATCCCCTCAACCGTGAGATGCTTCCGTATATATCTTTGCGACATACTGTATAGCTTGATAGTCTCAACAAAATAGTCGCATAAAAACTGATAGAATTTCCGTGCAATGGCTTTCAATTCCTTCTCGCTTTTGTCAGGGAAAGATGACGATAGATTAGACATAACGATTTTAACGCGGTACCTGACTATATGTCGTGCCGTGAAAGCGAGAATATCCGAGAGAATGTATAGCAGACCCAACGGCAGCAACGAGAGGGCGCCGCAAACAATACTGAGTGTCAGATAAGTTAGTTTTTCGCTGAATTTCATGCCGTTAAATCTTGAAAAAGCAACAGCGGAGCCTGTGGCGGTGTGCGCCTCAAGCTCCGCTGATATGGGTAAAAAATACGGTTATTCTTCGTACTTCTTCACAATCACGGTAGCATTGTGTCCTCCGAAGCCAAACGCATTGCTGAGCGCTGCTCTCACATCGCGTTTCTGAGCTTTATTGAATGTGAAGTTGAGTGAATAGTCAATATTTTCGTCTTCATCACCCTCCTCATGGTTGATTGTGGGAGGAATGATGCCTTCTTCAACAGCTTTTACGCTGAAGAGCGCTTCCATAGCACCGGTAGCACCGAGAAGGTGTCCGGTCATAGACTTGGTGGAGCTTATATTCAGCTTGTAAGCGGCATCACCGAATAGCTCGACAATAGCTTTGATTTCGCTGACATCTCCAACCGGTGTTGAAGTGCCGTGAACATTGATATAGTCGATATCGGCGGGTTTCATTCCGGCATCGTCAAGTGCAGCCTGCATAGAGAGTTTTGCTCCAAGACCGTCGGGATGAGTGGCGGTGAGGTGATAAGCGTCAGCGCTCATGCCACCTCCGGCAACTTCCGCATAGATTTTAGCTCCTCTTGCTTTAGCGTGCTCGAGTTCTTCAAGAATGAGCACCGCGCTACCTTCTCCCATCACGAATCCGTCGCGGCTCTTGCTGAAGGGTCGTGAAGCGGTCTCGGGGCTGTCGTTTCTGGTAGAAAGTGCGTGCATAGAGTTGAAGCCACCCACACCAGCGGGGAATATAGCAGCTTCAGCACCACCGGTGATGAATGCGTCAGCTTTTCCGAGACGGATAAGGTTGAATGCGTCAATAATAGCATTGTTTGAAGAAGCACAAGCGGAAACCACTCCGTAGTTGGGACCGTGGTAGCCATATTCCATAGAAATGTGACCGCTTGCAATGTCGGCGATCATCTTAGGAATGAAGAAGGGGTTGTATTTGGGGCCGTTTGCCTCATTGAGGGCATAGTAGCCGGCTTCCTCCTCAAAAGTGTGCAGACCTCCGATTCCGGCTGCAACAATCACTCCCACTCTGTCGCGGTTGAGGTTGGGTGCCTCCTCAAGTTTGCTGTCTTCCACTGCCTGACGGGCAGCAACGAGTGCATACTGAGCATAAAGGTCAAGCTGACGCAGCTTTTTGCGGTCGATATGATCAGCGGCATTAAAGCCCTTCACTTCGCAAGCAAACTGTGTCTTGAACTTTGAGGCGTCAAAATGTGTGATAGGTCCGGCTCCGCTCTTGCCTTCAACAGCTGCCGCCCATGTGGCGGGCACATCATTGCCGAGGGGTGTTATAGCGCCGAGCCCGGTCACTACTACTCTCTTTAATTCCATTCTATTGTGTAGGGTGAATAAAAAATCGGTTGTTAATAATAAAAGGAAGCCGACATACCGACTCTTTCAAAGCCGGAATGCCGGTTTTTGAGGTATCGGAAATTAGTTGTTGGCAGCTTCGATGAAAGCGATAGCGTCAGCAACAGTAGCGATTTTCTGAGCTTCTTCGTCGGGAATTGTGATACCGAATTCTTTTTCAAACTCCATGATGAGTTCAACTGTGTCAAGGCTGTCAGCACCAAGATCCTGAGTGAAGTTTGCTGTTTCAGTTACTTCGTTTTCATCAACGCCGAGTTTGTCAACGATGATGGCTTTTACGCGATTTGCTGTTTCTTGTGACATTGTTTAGCTTTTTAAATTATTAAATTCACTTTTGCGGTGCAAAGTAAACGATTTTCCTTTGATTTTAAAAACTTTTGACGGCTAAAGATAGCCGAGATAAGATTTTTTATGCTTTTCAACATATTTTTGTGATAAAAACGAACAAAAGTAAGGGAAGGTGCCTTATAT
>CAMWUZ010000285.1 GCA_947177595.1 uncultured Porphyromonadaceae bacterium
ATATTTACGGAAAGGGATAAAAAAGAGAATACCTAAAACACCGCCAAACAGCGAGCTAAAGAAAATCTCAAAGAAATTAACCGTGATATCGCTGTATGTAGCCTGAAGAATAAACAGCGCCGGCAAAGTGAAAATAGCACCGGCAACAATCACACCGGAGCAAGCGCCGATCGACTGTATAATGACATTCTGACCCAGCGGATCCTTCTTTTTCAAGGCACCCGACAGACCGACGGCGATTATGGCGATAGGAATCGCCGCCTCAAACACCTGCCCTACGCGCAGACCCAGATATGCGGCAGCCGCGCTGAAAATCACAGCGAGAATGAGACCGGTTATCACCGAATAGGGGGTGACCTCCGCATAGTCATGCGCCGGGTGCATCACCGGGCGATAATGCTCGTCCGCCGCAAGTTCACGGAACGCATTGTCCGGCAACTGCACCGGGTCGGCATCCATGTAAATCGCTTCATTTTCCTGAGCGACTGATTGATCGTTTTCTGACATACTACTATAATTGGTTTATTATCTGCTAATTATTGAGCACTACCGGTAGGACGTGAAAGGATATCGAATGAATCCACATAAATCTCGGTTACCTTGTGGCTAAGTCCCGCGCGGTCTGTCCATGTGCGTGTGCGCAACTTTCCCTCCACAAAGAGCTTGGTGCCTTTGGTAATATATTTCTCAGCGGTCTCAGCCGCGCTGTCCCACATTATAAGCCGGTGCCACTCCGTGCGCTCCTCTACCTTAGCTCCTGATGCAGTGGCATATGCGCGCTCAGTCGTTGCAAGCGACAGCTCCGCGACAGGTCGTGTTTCAACATACCGTATTGTCGGTTCACGCCCAACATTACCTACCAAAATCACTTTGTTCACACTCATAAATACACGTTTACCGCCCAAAGATAGCGAAAAATAAGTTAACTTTGCATTAAACGAAACCAAGAAAATGAAAGCGACAATAGTTTTAATAGCAGACCACGACGCTGAAAATTTTGGCAGGAAATTGATGTTGGAAGCGCATCGGTATGGCAAAATGGGATTTGAAATGGCAAGGCTACCTCAACACGTCTCCCTTAAACAGCCGTTTGCTATTCAAAGTCTGGAGGAAATGGAAATCTTCTTTGATAACTTCATACAAGAACTAAAACCATTTGATATTGAGTTTGAAGATATCAACCTTTTTCCATCGGATGTACTTGGAGGCATAAAATCCGGATGTCTTAGCCTGAAGGTTAAAGAAACTGCGCAACTCAAAGACGCACAGAATTATTTAAATGAATCTCTGAATCAGACGTTTGGACCATGCCCTGCCGAACATGACAACGATTATATTTTCCACATGACATTTGCTATTGGAGGAGCTCCCTTTGAATCATATAAAACTGCCTATGATTCGATTAAACATATTGATTATCAGCGAAAGTTCAGATTTAATAAAATCGGGCTCCTCTATTATGATGATGATAATATTTCTCCAGGAACATACTTCTGCTATAAAATATCCGACTTATCTGCCCGAACGCTTTAATTATCATAACCCGAAACTTCAATCTCCACTCACCATCATACCCATACAATTTCCCCTTAAACAAAAATAGGCTGCGCCTACTCGACACAGCCTATCATATCTACTATTTAATTGTCATGCAACAATCCAACAAATAAATATTACACCTTACTGATTCTGAGATATAAAATTGCGAATTATGTTTTCGGTGTTAACCGGCATATCAGTATCCGCGACAACAAATTTTTCAACTCCCATATCATCAAACCATTTGTTCAATACCGCTATTAACCTATCTTCATCTAAAGGAGTATATGGGTTAACCTCCAGCATCAGTACTTCTAAATCTCTTAAACCATCTCTTTTTACAATCAAGCTTGACTGTGAATCTTTTAAAGTTTGTGGTAAGATATATGAATATGAATTGCCATCATGTATCTTATTAGGTCCATAAAATAAATAACCATCTGTCAAAATTACCAAGATATTACGATAACCTTCACGAATACACTGAGCATCAACCTTTTTATTACTAAAGAATCCCCATATATCACTTCCTATCCATTTCTTAGCACTTAATGTGCTTTGGTATATTTGAGAAATGTTAGCTCTAAAGGAATCCTTCATTGCCTTTAATACTTTTTTCTTCTCGGCAAACTGAATATCTGACATATCCAAATTCAGTCCTTTAGCTAAAGTGGCAATTTCACTAATTTGGGGAGCTGGGTGAAAAAAGATCTGAAAATGATTCCTACTGTTTATAATTTTACCCTGATTCACACAATCATCAATAAATATATCTATCAGATAGTCAATAATCAAACTATCCCTCTCTGTCTGAGACGGCACTAAGTCCCTCTCCAATCTATCAGATAAATCTAAGTACACACTGATATTTAACGGCAAATTTTCACTATTTGATAATGATTGGATAGCTGTATTTTCATCTTTTACTGAAATCTTCTTCTCATCAGATACACAAGATACATATATACCAACACATAATATAATTG
>CAMWUZ010000286.1 GCA_947177595.1 uncultured Porphyromonadaceae bacterium
GTTTTTTCTTTGTCCTCGGTATCCGTCCGATGCAAAATATTGAAATAGCCGGTGTGCAAAAAGGGGGCAACTATTTCCAGCCTCCGCATTGCCACCTTAAACCGATTTATTTCGCCATTTTTCAGTATTTTACAACAAGATTTCAGCCTTAAATATTGCCACCTTTCATAAGCTGAGAGGTGGCAT
This sequence comes from uncultured Porphyromonadaceae bacterium, assembly GCA_947177595.1. GTDB lineage: Bacteria > Bacteroidota > Bacteroidia > Bacteroidales > Muribaculaceae > Paramuribaculum. The sequence goes on from CAMWUZ010000286.1 coordinate 187, forward strand.
TTTTTGAGTTTAAATACCAATTAAAAACGGTGGCTATTTAATCTTTGGATTTTTTAACCTATTCAATAATTTGCACTGATTTGTCTCTTGCCCTATGCTGACGAGGTGGCAAATTCAGGTGGCTATTAATGAAATTCGACGAAAATCAAGGTTTCTGCCACCTCATGAACGCCAGATATTTCATTGTCTTCGGGGATTTACGATTTGTAAAACCGGTAATCTTTTAGTATATTTAGGTTACCACTAAATCCAAAGGACAAATGAAATTATCCAACGAAGCCTACTTTTCCTTAAACTTCATGGCAAGGAAAAGCCGTCCTAACAAAGAGGGCGAAATCCCTGTACTGCTCCGTATCACCATGAACGGACAGCGAACTGAGATGTACACGAACCGCTACGTCAAACCGGAAAACTGGAACACAGCAAAAGGTTTGTCTAAAGGCAAATCCAAAAAGGATCAGGAGCTGAACCGATACCTTGACACAATCCGCACGAAAATCTGCGAAATTCATAACCTGCTTGTACGGCAGGACGAGATGATCACGCCGGAGGTGCTCAAACGCGCCTTTCTCGGTAAACTCGAAAAGCCGATGATGCTGTGTGAGGGATTTCGTACCGTCACCAAGAAGATGCGTGACAAGTTCGAGCGCGGTGATATTGTCGAAGCTACCGTACTGCGTTGGGAACGCTGTGTGAAGTACCTTGAGGAGTTTCTCCTGCTCAATCAGAACGAGAAGGACATACCGATGAAGAAGCTTACCCCTGCTATGGTGGATGACTTCGAGCATTTCCTCCGTATAAGAAAGCAATGCGCCAACAATGCCGCAGTTAAGTATATTCGTTATCTCAAAAATGTGGTGCGTGTCGGACTTGCCAACAAGTGGATTGAGGATGATCCGTTTGTGGGTAAGCGTTACACCCGTACCAAGACCGAGCGTGAACATCTAACCGAAGATGAACTGCACCGGATTATGGATCTCGACCTCCGGATGTTTCCGCGTCTTGACCTCGTAAGGGACACATTCGTCTTCTGCTGCTTCTGCGGTCTCGCCTTCGTGGATATATCCACACTGACACGTGACCAGATTGTCACTGACAACGACGGCGAGATGTGGATACGGAAGAACAGACAAAAGACAGGCGAAGTCAGCACTATCCCACTCCTTGATATTCCCAAGAAGATTGCCGAGAAATACCGTAATCATCCCAAAGCTGCCGAAAAGAATGTTGTCATCCCTGTGATTTCCAATCAGCGGATGAACTCATATCTTGACGAGATTGCGGCAAAAGCGGAAGTCAAGAAGCATCTGACAACTCACATCGCCCGGCATACCTTCGCTACAATGTCGCTCAACAACCATGTGCCGATTGAGACTATCTCGAAAATGCTCGGACACAGCGATATTTCCACGACTCAAATTTATGCGAGGATGCTTGACAAGACCGTATCGGAGGATATGGAGCGTATGAGGGCAAAATTCGATACAATGCCGGTGGAGATAAGGACTATACCGGAACCACCGACCACATTTGTGCCGGAACCGAAGCCCAGACGTGGACGTCCAAGAAAATTTCAGTAACCTATGAAGAGAAAAAAGGCGACAATCGAGTTTTATCTCGGCTGTCGCCTTTAATCATACGGTTATTGTATCGTCATAGCGCGGATGATAGTTCTTATTGAGCAATTCCATCACATCAGCCTCAGCATAGAGGCACTTGCCGCCTATCATGTAGTATGGGATAATGCCGGCATCTCGGTAGTTCTGGACTGTCCTTCTGGTTACCCTTAATCTTTCCGCGACTTCCTTGTCAGTCAGGAAACTCAAGCCGCCTAACATGATATGATGGCTCTCCCTGATTGCCTCTAAAGATGTAAATGCCTGCTGGCTTTTATCTCTTGCGGCTAAGATCCGGGGGTGATTTTTATTGATTATCTCATCCGCCATTGGCAATCTGTTTTGTGGGCACTCCGCAGCCTTCAAGATATGTCATAACTTCGTGCATGGGATATGAGATTTTATTATTCTCGTCTCTGACAAACCCAATCTTACCGTTCATACGGAGATTGTAAAGTGTGGTAGGTGCTATTTTGAGAAAACCGCAGACTTCGGCTACACTCAGCAATTCATCTGCTAATTTCCTGCGAATATGAGATGCCAGCATTATGACAGTATCGCATAACATTTCATACTCACCCACAATCGTGTCAAAGGTTTCTTTCTCTATGAGTAATACTTCCATAAAAGTAGTTTGGATTTAGTGGTGGTGGGTGGATGATTTGAAAAAGGCAGCGGGTATCCCTCCCGCTGCCTCACCACTAAATCCACAAT